>NZ_JAEHBK010000080.1:0-5153 GCF_016483685.1 Bacillus cereus group sp. N8
ATAAAGTTAGTTTGTCTAGCATCTAAAAATAAAAATTGACGTTCACGTTGTTTGTTTCGTTCAGTTTTCAAAGAACTTGTCTGTCGCTCATTTGCGACTCCCTTATGTTAACATTTCCAATTTGTAATGTCAACTAAGTTTTTTATTTCGTTTGTCGCTTTCTGCGTTGTTGCTATCGGCGACTTGTTCTATATTACACCTCTATATGGTAATCGTCAATACCTTTTTATAAAGATATTTAATTTAATACCTTCGTACTCTTTTAACTCTAGATAAGGACCTATGAAGATTTCATAAAACTAGAAACCATCGTCTACTTTTCTTTACTAATCTATTCTTCTACATACTATTCAATTTAGACACTTCTCTATTACATAGGACGCGCTCCCCATCTTACCGAACTTATACGATTGATTCTTTTCAGCTAAACTGGCAACTTTATTTTAATGATTAATAGTATATAAGTAGAAAGTTGCTTTATTTTTCATTACTGCTCCCGATTCCCCTTTGTTTATCAAATTGTACTATCAATAACCATTCTATTTGAATCAGGTAACGATACGAAAGATATATGTATTCTTATACCAGACGATGATAAAGAAATCCGAGGTTTATTAAAAAGATATTTAGAATGAGAGGTATACATAGTAGATACTGCGTCTGCGCTTATTTAATCAAAACAACTATAACCTCCTTATATTAGATCTTATGATGCCGAAAGTAGATGGGATTGTGCTTTCAATAAACGAATTAATAGCTGAATTAGAACAGGGTCAGATCGAAGCGAGGAAATCCAAAAAGCTAGAAAACAAATTTCATCTAATATTTCACATGATATCCGAACACCACTCACTTCTATTATTGGATATATTAATTCTTTAAAAAATGATGTCGCTGCTTCTGAAGTAGAAAAGCAAGAATATCTTGAAATACTTTATAAGAAATCGAATGACTTAAAACATCTAGTCGATGAAATTTTTAATATGGCCAAGCTATCAAAACTTAACATTGAACTACAAGTTCTCATACCAGAAGCTACTTCTCCTATCATTGCAGATTACCTTAGCCTTATACGAATTATAGGTAATCTAATTAAAAATGCTATCCACTACGGAAAAACTGGGAAAATATATGAATGTACAGCAAGGAGAGATTTATGGATTCATAGGGCGTAACGTTGCTGGTAAAACAACTACAATCCCTATGCTGCTTAGTCTTACAAAACCTACAAGTGGAAATATAGAAATATTCGGTGGGGATTTACTTCGGAATCAAAAAGACATTTTAAGAAGAATTGGTTCTATCGTTGAAGTTCCTGGGTTTTATGAAAACTTAACTGCAAGAGAGAACTTATTAATTAATGCCAAGATAATTGGAGTTTACAAAAGGAATGCAATTGAAGAAACATTAGAAATTGTAGGCTTGCATCACGAAACAAAAAACTAATAGGAAAATACTCTTTAGGAATGAAGCAACGCTTAGGAATTGCACGTGCTCTTCTCCATTATCCTGAACTACTCATACTAGATGAACCAACTAACGGACTAGATCCAATCGATATTAAAGAAATGCGAAAACTCATTAAATCTTTAGCTCAAGAAAGAAATATAACGATACTCATTTCTAGTCATATATTAGCTGAGGTGGAACAACTAGTCGATCGTATGGGAATTATTCATGAAGGAAGGTTATTAGAAGAAGTTTCTCTTGATACACTGCGTAAAGCCAATCGTAATTACACAGAATTCCAAGTAAATAATGATAATAAAGCTGCGATGCTATTAGAAAATCATTTTTAAATTTTTGATTATGAAGTACGTGATGAAGGGCATATTCGCATTTACTCTCATTTCGGACAGCAAGGATACATTAACAGAACGTTCGTTCTTGACGATGTTGAAGTATTAAAAATGATGATGAGCGAAGAAAGATTAGAAGATTATTTCACCAAACTAGTTGGGGGTGGAACAATTGGTTAATCTACTCTATACAGAACTATTAAAACTAAAACGTTCTAATATCTTTTTGCTTAGTATTATTGGGGCTGGTGTCGCACCCTTTTTAGTGGTTGTAGCGTCTTATATACACATAAAGACAAAACAACCTACTCCAACTATTTTATTCCATCAATTATTTCACTGAAGTTAACTTATATACTACTTTAGTTATCGGATTCCCCTTATATGGGGTTGTGATTGCTTATCTATTTACCCGTGAATACACGGAAGATACATTAAAAAATTTGCTAACTATCCCAGTATCACGTATTAGCTTTATTGTAAGTAAGTTCATCCTTCTATTCCTTTGGATCATGATGCTAACTTTAGTCGCTTGGGCGCTAACTTTATTATTAGGGTTAATAGGTAGCTTCCCTGGATTTAGCACTGCCTTACTTTTAGGCTCCCTTGTGAAATTTCTAATATGTGGTGGACTTCTCTTTCTTTTGTCTTCACCTATTGTACTATTAACCGTTGTAATGAAGACCTATGTACCACCTATTATATTAACAGTCATTATTACAATGACTAACCTTATGCTCGTGAACTCTAAACATAAAGATCTATTTCCGTGGACCGCTACTCTAGATATCGCAAATAACGAATTACAACCCACATATCCAGCAGAGTATTCTTATATCATCATTGCAGCAACAGCAATTTTCGGATTTATTGCAACACTATTCTATTTTAAGAGAGTAGATATTCATTAATTTATAGGAGTGAAACTATGAGCGATATCATCATTGCCTTCATACTCGGTATTGTAGAGGGGTTAGCTGAATTTTTACCTATCTCTTCTACTGGCCACCTTATATTAGTCGGACATTTATTAGGCTTTGAAGGAGAAAGGGCAAAGACGTTTGGAATCGTTATATAGTTAGGAGCAATTTTAGCTATTGCGATTTTATACTATAAACGCCTTGTTTCTTTATGTAATCTTAAACCTCTTCTGCGGAAAGAGAAAAAACTCAACGCATTCCATGTATTTCTTGGCGTATTTCCGGCAGTAGTTGCTGGTTTACTACTACATGATGTTATTAAAACATACTTATTTCAGCCATATACTGTCGTGATTGAACTTGTAGCAGGAGTAAAAAAGGCAGAGGTAACCACCTTTTCACTGGATGATTTAACATACCATCAAGCATTAACAATTGGATTATTTCAATGCTTAGCAGTATATCCTGGCTTCTCTAGGGCTGGATCTACTATTTCTGGAGGTCTATTAGCGAAAGTAAATTATAAGACTGCATCTGAGTTCTCTTTTCTCATTGCTCTTCCTGTAATGGTTGGAGCTACAGGCTTAGACTTATTAAAAAGCTGGAAGTATCTAAGTGTAAATAATATCCCTATGTTTGCAGTAGGCTTCCTTACTTCTTTTATTGTAGCAATGCTAGCAGTAGTAACTTTTCTTAAGCTTTTAGAAAATATAGGTTTAAAACCTTTTTGCATACTATCGTATTTTGTTGGCTATCTTATTTACGCTTTTCGTATTGCTATAGATTCATATGAGTCACATATTATTAAACCGATATTCAAATTGGAATATCGGTTTTTTATCTATTTCACCTCTAGTATTACTCACTTCAATATGGCATAGTGGTAATAAACCAACATTAATAATCCGAATATTCTTCAAACAATCCGTTAATATATAAAGTTACAAGCTATACTTGAAGTCCGAACCTAGTAATAGTATTTCTTCGTTAAACACCTATACTGGTTTAAAAACACGCAACTCAATTGATTAATTGTACCCCTCACACTCACCTGGAACAAACGTTCTTTGTTTTGTAATATATCACTTCTTCTTTATATTTTAAGTAGTTATTGTTTTTCACTCGTACTTAACTTCTCTATAAAAGGCCCCTAATTATAAGATTTAAGGAGGTTTATTCTATGGCCTATATACAAATAATTACAGTATCGTTTGGCTATTAATAATGATTTTTTAACACCTTTATATGATGAAGATAACCAGCGCTATATTTATACAGGCACTGCCGGAAAACTTATTCCTGTTTCTATATTTAGCAGATGGTAGCTCCTTGTCTATTCACGAAATCGACGAAGAGTTAAAACTATTATTAGAAAACTCCCCTGAATGGGATCATTTATACCTATTACCATACGAAACAATTCGGAAATTAAATATCCCGTCTATTAATATGGGGGTATAGGTGGAAGATGGATATAAGTGGACAAAACGTGTTTACAAACCATATTCATTCAGCGTATTACCTTTATTGATTCGTAAAACAACAATACAGATTTTAAATGCATACAAAGTACTTACAAATAAACAAATTACACGTGGGACCTATAAAGTAATTTTTTAATAATTAGCGAGGATACTTCATCTTCCACCTAGCCTCTTTTTTTCTACTGAAGCTTAAATTGGAAGTATCATTCCCCTAAAATAGCAAGATAAAAGGAATTAAATTTAACTAAAGTGAGGTAATAATACAAATGAATCCATTAGCACAAACATATTGGGATACTTATTGGGGGCAGAATGAAAAACCAAAATCTGTTACTGCTTGGCAATTCGGTGATTCTCCTGATTACCTCGCCCAATTAGTAATTGATGGCATAAAAACCGCAACCTGCTCCGGCCATATTTTTTATGAATTAGAAAATGAACCACTACCAACAACTAACGATTATAGTATTGTACTTAATAGTCAGGATGAACCTGTAGCTATTATTAAGACAATAGAAGTAACTATAATGCCAATGAATGAAGTGACTGAAGAATTCGCTATCGCTGAAGGCGAAGGTGATCGTACCTATAGTTACTGGAGAGATACCCATATTCAGTTTTTCACAAAGGAACTAAGCGAGCTTGGTCTTAGTTTTTCTGAAGATATGCTGCTCGTTTGCGAACGTTTTAAGCTTATCGATGTAAAAAACAAAGTGAAGCTATGATAAATAACGATTTTACCGGAAGTCCATGCTATATAAATACATTTATCTTTAAACAAATAAGCTTGTTATCAATGGATTTCTTGAGCCATTAATAACAAGCTTATTTCATCAAACACAAAAAAGACGAGTCATTCTGACTCGTCTTAAGGTTGCTTGGCGACGTCCTACTCTCACAGGGACAAGGTCCCAACTACCATCGGCGCTAGAGAGCTTAACTTCCGTGTT
>NZ_JAEHBK010000081.1:0-4781 GCF_016483685.1 Bacillus cereus group sp. N8
TCGTCGGCAGCGTCAGATGTGTATAAGAGACAGTATAAAAGTTGAGTACTTAATCATTAAACGATATCTATTTATTAATAAATTATTAAAAAATATAAGTATATGTAAATAGAGAAGAATGTAGCATTCTTACAGAAAGAATATGAGTTATCATTTGTATAATTGATAGAAGTGAAATAAAATGATAAGTATAGGTAATAAAAAGTAATATATTCATAATCTTCAATAGGAGAGGTGAATTTGAAATATGGATAATCAAAGTGGAAGAGAAAATTTACACATTATAAATAATCAAACTGGATATATAGGTACATATTTAGAGAATATAAGAGATATCGTTCCATTCCTGCATAATAATCGTTATGTAGATAAGGTGGAAGAGAAGATGGAGGTTGCTGAAAAAGAGGGAAAGAGTAAATATACGTATTTAAGCGATTTGGAAGTCATTTATCATTTCGTACATTTACAAAAAGATATGGATGAGAAGAAGAATAGAAAAGAAGATACGAAAAAGAGTTATGCATCTGAAATCTTGTCATTTTGTCAGTGCATGGTGCAGCATGCAGAGAATTTCGAATTAAATGGGGAAGAAGTACAGCAAAATGACTCTTTATTAAAAACATTGCAACCTTGGCATATTCGTAAATACAACTCTTGGTTGAAGCAGGTAGAGAACGGTAGGAATGGGGAAACATATGCAGTCGCAACACTTGCAAAGAAAACAGTACTTATTCGTTCTTTTTTAAAACACCTTCATGTATTTGCTTATATCGAAAAACCTCTTCATGAAGAACTGCAGCGCGCTAATGTAAATGAACAGGATCGGCCAAATCGGGATTTATCTTATGATGAAGTTATGAAAATCTTAGGGTTTTATAAAGAAAGAGGGCATGTAGTAAACTATACAATTTTACTAGCTCTGGCAAGTACAGGTGCAAGGATTCAAGAATTGTGTACAACGAGGGTAAAAGATTTACATTATGACGGAAAGTACTGGTTAAAAGTAAAGGGTAAAGGCGATAAGATGCGTGAACTTTTCATTTCTGAGCATTTGTACCAGTGTATTTGTGAAATGAGACGAAGAAGAGGGTTCCAAACCGTATTAGATCAAGGAGATGAAAGTCCTTTATTTGTAAACCAAAGGGGGAACTTTTATAATTCAAAAACGTTATCGAACCAGGTAACAGATATGATTAAAAAGACAAATTTAGAGTTTCTGCAGTATCGTGAGAATCCAGTAACGGCACATACATTCCGTCATGCTTTTGCAATCATGGCCGTTGAACAAGGAAATGCGGATCTATATCATTTAATGCAAACACTGGGGCATGAAAATATCCAAACAACAAAAATCTATTTAGAGAAGCATATGAAACGGAAGAATAATGTGGGTACTTCCTTTGCGGATATGTTAGTGTAAAATGTTAACATAAAAAACCATTGTTTAATTATGTGTTTTTTACATGATTAAACAATGGTTTTATTCGTATGAAAAATAATACGAAAGCTTGGAGTTTATTGATAAAGAAATTACATTTAATCAAATGTAGTATAGTAGTTAAGTTTAGTGACAGCTAGTAAATTAGGAGTTACACTTGGAATAGATACATCAGCACGTGCAAATGGCTCTGTCAGTGGAGGGGTTTTTCCCCCACTGATTAATTGTTGAACCAATCGGGCGTTTAAAACTAGGTGTTCTCCCACCTAATTTCTTTACTACTGCCGAATTTTGAGGTGGGATAAAGTTAATCATTTGGTTTATTTATAAGTTTATAGCTAAATAAAAAAACTGTTTTTAAGTAGGAAAACAGGATATAAAACCTTAAACAAGAAGTAAAGAACATAAAATTTTGGCGTGGTTAGGAGGGAGGAATTGGCATATTTAATTCTGATATTTATGTTTGCAGTTGGATTATATTTCCTAGTTTTCGATAACCCTTATATAACTATATTTATTATATTTCTTATCATGGTAGGGAAGTCATTATATGACAGTAGAAAAAACAAACAGTAATCAAGACTACAGGGGCAGTAAGCGAGTAAGATAGTGAATTATTGCTATATTATTAATCATAAAGTAGGTGATTTTCGAAAATGATTCTTGAAAATGTTAGTACGATAGGGGCACTCGCTTTTCTATTTTTAATGATTTATCTTGCGACAGATCCTAAAGATGTAAGCTTGCTAACAGTCCCAGCTTACTTCGGTGGAATGTGGGTCACTAACTGGCTTACTGAAAATGGATTTCAAGGTACATTTATGTATACGAGTTGGTTAGTAGTCTACGTTAGTATAATGATTTACCTTATCTTCGCTTCAATTCGTCTAGGCATACGTAACATAAAATATATTAAAGAGAAAATAAGAAAGCGTAGAGCCATAAAAAAATAACGCAAAGAGAAACCGTCCTTACAGGCGGTTTTATTGTTATACTGAAATGCAATGTACATTATTTAACGTTTGAAGAGGGTTAATTATAGAGTACTCAAGAATCTACACATTAAGAAATGATCAAGAAAAATCAATAAAAGTAGAATCCTGGCGTTCATTTAGAGAAGAAATGAATGTGTTAGGAATTAAGGATTCAGATGTATTTCAAATTCAATTAGTGGAATATGGGTAAGAGAGAAAGAAAAAGAGTTCTCCTAAAAATACTAGAAGAAAATAGGTTACCCATGCATAAATATCATAATTAAGCACATGTTATATACGAATATAATGGAGGTGCAACGATGAATATTCAAAGACACGAAAATAATGCAAATGAATTTCATATTTCAGTTGCTGCAAGTGCTATTGAGCAAATGAAGTATGAAATTGCTCGCGAATTAGGAGTCACACTTGGACCTGATACATCATCGCGTGCAAATGGTTCTGTCGGTGGAGAAATTACAAAACGCTTAGTTCGAATGGCCGAAGAACAATTAACAGGAGAATATAGATTACACTAAGTTAAAGAAGTAATAAAAAAGAATCCATTTTTAAAAACGGATTCTTTTTCTTTTTTTTACATAAACTTCAAAAAAATGATTGTGAATCTAAAAAATGACCTCTTAGATTTCTTTTTAAGCACTTCGAAAATTCAAATCAATGACATAGGTATCGATGCGAATCAAATCTTATACGAGTGGTTACAGGTTGCTTAAACGGTATTTTGTTTTTTATGATTTTAATTCCATAATACTTAAGCCAATATAATACAAATTTTTTGTTAAATAGTTAACCGTTTATAATTTCCCCACCATTCACGTGCAGAATTTGTCCTGATATGTAAGATGCATCTTCGGATGCCAAGAATACATAAGCAGGTGCCACTTCAAACGGTTGACCGGCTCGCTTCATAGGAACATGGTCTCCAAATGTGGCAAGCCATTCTGGAGGCAAGGAAGATGGAATTAATGGAGTCCAAATTGGTCCCGGGGCCACACCATTAACTCG
This sequence comes from Bacillus cereus group sp. N8, assembly GCF_016483685.1. Lineage (NCBI taxonomy): Bacteria > Bacillati > Bacillota > Bacilli > Caryophanales > Bacillaceae > Bacillus > Bacillus cereus group sp. N8. The sequence continues at coordinate 3,439 of NZ_JAEHBK010000081.1, forward strand.
GATCCCTTGCGGTGCCAGTGACGATGACAGCGAACGTGTAAAGGAAACAATGGCTCCTTTAGATGCTGCGTAGTCAATTGCATCTTGATCTCCATGATAGGCACTAAGGGATGTTGTATTTATTATGGAGCTCCCTGAATTCATATATGGCAAAGCAGCTTTCGTCAAAATAAAATGAGAAAAAACATTTGTGTGAAAGGTACTTGTTCGTTGGTTAGAATCTACATCAAGTAGACTGTTCCTTATGTATAGTACACCGGCATTATTCACCAAAATGTCAATACGACCAAATTGGTGAATTGTCTGCATTACTGCTTGTTGGCAATGCTGCTCATACCCAATATCACCTGGAATGGTAATGCAACTACGGCCATACTTTTTAACATAGAACTCCGTTTCTTTTGCATCACTATGCTCATTTAGGTATGAGATTGCTATGTCTGCACCCTCTTTCGCGAAGGCTACAGCGACAGCCCTCCCAATTCCACTATCCCCACCAGTTATAAGCGCTACCTTATTTATAAGTTTACCGGCTGGTTTGTAATTGGGGTTATCAAATATAGGTCTAGGTATCATTAATGATTCAATGCCAGGTTTACTTTGTTGTTGAGGCGGGAAACCCATCACATTCACCCCTTTTGGAATTTTCCTATAATAAATGAAATTCTGATATAGGTTATGATTATCATCAGGAAAATATATCCTTGCCAAAGAATTAAATAGAGGAAGCGAAGGGGGATTTACCCCATCAAGGTATAACATCATTTCCGGTTATTTGTAAAATGTATTAATTTTTCCCTTTAGGGGTAGCACCACATCGCTATCAAGCTAAGCTTATGCAAAGTCAATTTCAGGCGAGATTGTTTCTTTTTTCTAAAGGGCAAGTGTAGATGATTGAAAGATTTGCATACGAAATAAACCCTAACGGGTTTCACTTTTTTGAATTAAGCGGCTTGATTATCAGACATGGTACAATTGTAAACGACACCTAATATATCAAAGACTGTTTTCTTCTCATATCGATGAGATTTTCTCCCGTTTTGCTGTAGGAGATTGAACAGGCGAAGTAACACCTTTGATAGCTCTTGGGTGTTTTTTTGTATAGTTTGGAATAGAAGAAGAAAATAGTCTTTAATCATATATATGGCTTTATACTCACTAAGCTCTCGTTTTTTCTTTATAAGGAGCAATTGGCGCATTTGAAACATGATAGAAGAACAGAGTAGAATGGCAATCAATTGACCATATAAATGGCATTCCAATCGTTCTGGTTTTATCTTTTTACAATGATGAATTTGAAAGAATGACTTCCACGTTTTAAATAAAATTTCGATTTGCCAACG
>NZ_JAEHBK010000082.1:0-4568 GCF_016483685.1 Bacillus cereus group sp. N8
ACGTTTACCCAGCCTGTTTTCATAGATCCACCGTTATTGGCATCTAGGTAGTACCATCTATCATTATCTTTCAGCCAACCTGTCTTCATCACACCAATTTTATTTGGGTCTGAATCTGTATCTAAATAATAGTATTTTCCTTCTACGTTTACCCAGCCTGTTTTCATAGATCCACCGTTATTGGCATCTAGGTAGTACCATCTATCATTATCTTTCAGCCAGCCTGTTTTTTTTACACCATTTTCAAAGTAGAACCATGTTCCATTTCCATCTTTTACCCAACCACTCTGTTCAGTAGCTTGCATATTTTGAGCTGTTTCAGCTGAACTTACAATTGGTTGAATGCTCAAGCCAAGAGTTGTCGCTAATGTAAGTGCTGCAATTTGTTTTTTCATAATTTTAATAACCTCCTAGATTTATAAATAGATATATTGATGAATTAGTTTTTAGGTAATACATATATTTTAACTGTTTGTCTTCCCCAATTACTTGATTCCTGTTTTGAAGGAATAAATACATCTATTTTATTACCTTTAATAGCGCCACCAGTATCTCTAGCTTCAGCTATTCCATAACCCTCGACGTAAACTTTTGATCCAAGAGGAATAACTGACGGGTCTACTGCAATAACTTTCAAGTTAGGATTAGCAGTTAAATCATCTCCCATTTTTGTATATACATGTTGTCCAGGCTTATAACCATTTTCTGCTGGATCATTTGTATATGCTGTTGCCGTTACTGTTAATTCACGAGTATTTATCCATTGACCATTATCCTTGAAATAATTCATTTTTCCATCCGTTCTATTCCATCCTGTTACCATTGCTCCACCGTTATTAGCATCTAAGTAATACCATTGATCATTTTCTTGGAACCAACCTGTTTTCATTGAACCATCTGCACTTCCATCCAGATAGTACCATTTATCATTATCCTTTACCCAACCTGTCTTCATCACACCAATTTTATTTGGGTCTGAATCTGTATCTAAATAATAGTATTTTCCTTCTACGTTTACCCAGCCTGTTTTCATAGATCCACCGTTATTGGCATCTAGGTAGTACCATCTATCATTATCTTTCAGCCAGCCTGTTTTTTTTACACCATTTTCAAAGTAGAACCATGTTCCATTTCCATCTTTTACCCAACCACTCTGTTCAGTAGCTTGCATATTTTGAGCTGTTTCGGCTGAACTTACAATTGGCTGAATGCTCAAGCCGAGAGTCGTTGCTAACGTAAATGCTGCAATCTGTTTTTTCATATTTTCATTGCCCCCTATAGATATTTTTTCAGAGATCTACTATACAAAAAAGTTATAATATATTTATGTAATTTAACATTTATAGTAGATTCATATAATAAAGTGAATAAAACGCTTATTATATTATTAATTTTGTTTTTAAAATCTGTAGAAATCACCCCATTTATATGTAAAAGCTTAACTTCAATTTAAGATGTGGTGAATCTTTATACCCTCATTATAGTAAGCGCTTACATTTATAACAATATATTTCCATATGCAATATTGCATATTTATACGTTTAGACAAAAATTAGACCTCTATTAGTCATTCCTTAATGGTATCATAGCGAGGTGAGAGTCTTTAAGGGTTCTCCTTAATAGGAGGAAACGATATATGGAAAGAATGCAAGTGATTGATAGTAATCTGAAACTCAAGAGCTGGGTTAAACATGTATTAGCTATAGGCGGAATGTTAGGTTTCTTCTATTTGATGTTATATGTTTGTAGTTACTTAATTGTTATGTAAATATATACAGCTATACTAGTGGAGTCTTTCCTACAGAGGTAAGGCTCTTTTGTTGTATCTGAGGTGAATTTTTTTGGAGGTACTCCAAAATATTAGGTTGATGGGCATGTTGATAGTAAACTAATATTCAAAAGTTTACTTTCAAAACATAAAAAGAATCCTGGGATTCCAGCATTCTTTTTGATAAATTAACAAGATATATTATTTAATTATTGAAAAGGAACGTTGTATATAAACCATGTTCCTTTTTTTTTATACATATGGAATTGAATGTCTTTACCTCTCCATCGGGGCATATTAATAACTGCGGAATCCTTGTAATCTTCGTTTATTATTACAGATGATCTTGCAAATCTAAAAGATGATAGAATTGTTTTATGAAATTCGGGTGCTTCTTTTAAAAATTGTTTCTTTTCCTCGGTCATTTTTTCATCATTTTTATAGAAAAGATAAGTTATTTCATAATTTTTTTCTTGTATTGAATGTAGATATAATCTTACTATTGTTTTAGGTTTTTGCTCTTTTAGTGTATAAATATCTTGGGATTTTTGTAATTTATCATATAACTTTTGTTCTGTATGATTTAAATCTGCTAAATAAGGTGAAAGAGGAAATACAAACCAAAGAATAATGATTACTAAAATTAATAAACCTATTTTTTTCTTATTCATTAAAAGTCTCTCATTCCACATATTGACAATATAAGAATATTTTAATATATATAATGCGGTTTTGCTAGGCTTTTTATTACAAATAGATTTTCTTTGTTTGTCTTTTAGTATTTACAGTTTTGAATAAGATTAATTATTTTGATGAATGTAAATGTCACTTTACCCATAAGTTGGCCGTGTGTTAATTATTAACCCATAAGCTGGCCATTAGTTTATGCGAAATTTTATACATATGGAGTAAAGGAAATAAAGAAAATGATTGTTTTTAACCACTGATATAATGGGATGAATAAGAAACTGCATACGTAGGTGAATAGGATGTTTCACGAATATTAATTAGTCGGGGATTGTTGATAAGGAGAACTTCTGATAATGAGACGTTATGTCAACCTAACATGTATAGGATATACACTGTTCCTTATTCAACTAAATGACAGTAGAAGGTTTCAAGTAAGTTAATAGAGAAAATTGTTGGTATGAGAGTTTAGAAAGGGGAATTTAATAAATGGTTAAAATTAAAGACTCATGGTTTACAGTAAATCAAATAGATAATACAACTTTCGCTATTAGTGAGTATGGACATTGGGAACAAGTTCACTCTTATTTATTAATTGGCGAGGAGAAAGCTGCATTAATTGATACGGGTCTTGGGATTGATAACATAAAAAGGATTACAGACCAGCTTACAAATTTACCGATTATTGTTTTAACAACACATGTCCATTGGGATCATATTGGAAGTCATGGTGAATTTAAGAATATTTATGTACATAAGGATGAAGAAGACTGGCTGGTCAATGGTATTAAGAAACTTTCTATCGAACAAATCAGAAAAGATGTAAGTCGTGATATTACAATACCTACACCAAAAACGTTTAATCCAGATACCTATAAACCCTTTCAGGGTAATCCTACAGGTTTGTTAAATGATGGTGATAAAATAGAGATAGGCAATAGAAAATTAACTATCTACCATACTCCAGGACATTCTCCGGGACATATTTCAATTTTAGATAATAGTAAAGGTTATTTATTTACAGGTGATTTGCTTTATGATGAGACTCCAGTGTATGCTTTTTTCCCAACGACCAACCCTGTGGATTTAACGCAATCGTTAAAGAAAATATCCAACATTCTCAATGTTAAGAAGATTTATGGAGGACATAATACAATAGGTCTTGATGCAAGCCTTTTACAAGAAGTGGGAAATGCAGTTGAAGAACTTAAAGAAAAAGATCAAGTAAGATTCGGAACTGGAATTCATAAATTCAAAGGATTTAGTTTGCAATTTTAATTATGTTTATTAAACTAATTGGGGCTTTAATTGAGCAAGAAACTAAAAACTTTTAACTTCCTCTTTTGAATTTCACGTCAACTAGCATCTCTTACGAGGGACTAGTTGTTATTTTTGTTGTATACATATTAGAAGCATAGGTTGGCCAAGTTGATCAAAACGGCCATCTTATGCTTCTTGTTACAGTAAATTTATATTCAAAAGCTTACTTTCGTATTTATAAAAAATAAAAAGCACTTTTTAACGATGTATAAGTGCTTTTAGGTTGGTATTAATTATGTAGTTTTATAATTTTTATTTTTTAAATCTAACCAATTCATTATCAAAACAAAGAAAAATCCTATTGCACATATACTCTTTAACCAGTTAAAGGTATGATCTGTTATAAACTCTGAAAATGCTTGAATACTATAAGTGACAAATAAAATTCCAAATATGCACATGTTGAATTTTAATATTTTTAAACTTTGCATAATGTTCACCTCGGTCTTCGGATTAAGATATAATCATTATTATATCTAGATTATTTGTTTAAAGAAATAGAATTTGTAGTGTATAGAATTTTTAATTAGTCTATATTATTGTATTTACAATGATATTTAAAAGTAAACTTCTATCTAAAAGTTTACATTCATATTCAAAATAAGTTAAAAGCACTTTTTAATGTTTTAAAAGTTCTTTTAACTTGATGTTGATGTAACGGAATCTCAAGTATGTAGGAATTTAAAAAAGTCCCTTAATAAGGCTAAAGGAACTTTGCTCACACAAATGATCTGCACATCAATTCACTTTTGATATACAGATCATTTGTATGATAATTTTTATAAATAATTGC
>NZ_JAEHBK010000083.1:0-4539 GCF_016483685.1 Bacillus cereus group sp. N8
AGTTAGTTTGTCTAGCATCTAAAAATAAAAATTGACGTTCACGTTGTTTGTTTCGTTCAGTTTTCAAAGAACTTGTCCGCCGCTTCAGAAGCGACTTCATCATATTAACATCTTCATTTTTCGATGTCAACTATGTTTTTTAATTTCTTTTTGTCGTTTTCTGCGTTTCCGCATCAGCGACGTTTATTAATATACCATCATGGTTTTTAAATAACAAGTGTTTTTTATAAAAAAACACAAAAAATTATCTAGCCTACTTTCTTCTATAGAAAGAACCATTATCCTTTCTACTGAAAACATTCATTTTGCTTGCAGACAACTTACTATACACTATCATCAACCAGACAGTATTCCACATGAATTCCTAATCCTTAGCCCTCTTCCTTTTAAATTTTACAATAACCATAACTCTACTCAAGAAGGACAAATCCTCATTTAAATGTAGAGTAACAAAAAATGAGTCCACTATACTAGAGCAAAACTTTAATTAATGCTTCTCTTCAACAATCAGGAATTTCACTTGCAGAAATAACGAACTTCCCTTCAAAATATTAACTTAAGATTATTGTTAGAATTTTTTTACATTTAATTAATGAAAAATATCCATTTTTTGTTATATAGTAAGAAAGTGCCCACACAACTATAAATAAACTAATGGAGGAATTATCTTATGGATAGGTTAACAAAGTTTTCATTAAAAAACCGAGCCGCTATTATCATCATGGTTTTTCTCATTTCCATACTCGGCGTTTATTCCGGATCTAAATTACCTATGGAGTTTTTACCAAGCATCGATAACCCCGCAATAACTGTTACGACATTGTCTCAAGGGCTCGATGCTGAAACGATGACCAAAGACGTGACTGATCCTCTCGAAAAACAATTTCGTAATTTAGAACATATCGATGGCATTACTTCTTCTACACATGAAGGGTTATCACGCATCGACATCGCATATACATCCAAGGCAAATATGAAAGACGCGGCACGCGAAGTCGAGAAAGCAATTAATACAATTAAATTACCTAAAGATGTAACTAAGCCTGTAGTTAGTCAATTAAATACTTCTATGATTCCACTCGCTCAAATCACCATCCAGAAGCAAAACGGATTTTCAAAAGCTGACGAAAAACAAATCGAGAAAGAAATCGTACCACAACTCGAAAGCATTGATGGTGTTGCCAATGTTATGTTTTTCGGAAAATCAACTTCCGAATTATCAATCGTACTTGATCCTAACCAACTAAAAGATAAAAACGTAACATCACAGCAAGTATTAACAGTTTTACAAGGAAAAGAAACCTCCACTCCAGCCGGAGCAGTTACCGTTAATAAGGAAGAATACACTCTTCGTGTCATCGGAGATATAAAAAATGTAAATGACATAAAAAACATCACCGTTACACCTCAAGTAAAATTAAAAGATGTCGCTCAAATTGAACTAAAACAACATTACGATACAATCTCACACATAAACGGAGAAGAAGGTACAGGATTAGTCATCATGAAAGAGCCGAGTAAAAACGCGGTTGCAATTGGAAAAGAGATCGATAAAAAGATTAAAGATATAAGTAAGGAATATAAAGATCAATATTCTATTAAACTTTTAGCTTCAACTCATGAGCAAGTTGAAAATGCTGTTACTAGTATGGGAAAAGAAGTAATCCTTGGGGCCATTGCCGCAACTCTCATTATCTTAATCTTTTTACGTAGCTTTCGAACAACACTCATCGCTGTCGTCAGTATCCCATTATCTATCCTATTAACACTATTTTTACTCCACCAATCTAACATCACACTTAACATTTTAACTCTAGGTGGCTTAGCCGTTGCAGTTGGACGTCTCGTCGATGATAGTATCGTTGTCATCGAGAATATTTTCCGTCGTTTACAAAAAGAATCTTTCTCTAAAGATATTATTCTCGATGCAACAAAAGAGGTCGCCGTCGCAATTACCTCTTCTACTTTAACAACAGTCGCCGTTTTTTTACCTATCGGTCTCGTATCGGGAGTAATTGGAAAACTAATGTTACCTATGGTGTTAGCAGTTGTGTATTCTATACTTTCTTCCTTAATTGTGGCATTAACAGTCGTTCCACTTATGGCTTTTTTACTGCTCAAAAAAACAAAACGTCGCAATTCACATTCTTCACCGCGATATGTCGCCACATTAAAGTGGGCTCTTTCTCATAAGTTTATCATTCTACTCACTTCTTTTTTATTATTTGCAGGATCAATTGCAGCCTACATACTACTTCCGAAAGCGAACATAAAGTCTGAGGACGATACAATGCTTTCCGTTAACATGACATTTCCAGCTGATTATGATTCTGAAGCTAAAAAACAAAAAGCCTTTGATTTCGAAAAGAAACTCCTCTCTAATTCTGATGTAACAGATGTTATTTTGCGAATGGGATCTAGCGCAGAAGATGCACAATGGGGACAGACAACTCAAAACAACCTTGCAACTATATTTGTAGTCTTTAAAAAAGGATCTGACATCGACCAATATATTAAAGAATTAAAAAAGGAACATACAGCTTTCGAACCAGCTGAACTTGATTATATAAAAACGAGTTACTCTGACTCCGGCGGCGGAAACAACTTACAATTTAATGTAACAGCTACTAACGAAACAAATTTACAAAAGACCACTAACATCGTCGAAACAAAACTAAAAAGCATGGATTCTCTTTCCAAAGTAAAAACAAATATAGAAGAATCTAAAAAAGAATGGCAAATTCATATCGATCAAACAAAGGCTGAGCAACTAGGTTTAACACCAGAATTAGCAGCACAACAAGTATCATTCCTTATGAAGAAATCTCCTATTGGGGAAATCTCAATCAATAATGAAAAAACAACTATTATGATAGAACACAAAAAGGCATCCATTAACAAACAAGAAGATATTTTAAACACAAACATACTATCACCTATTAACGGACCAATTCCTTTAAAAGACATTGCAACTATTTCAGAAAAACAACTTCAAACGGAAATCTTCCATAAAGATGGGAAAGAAACGATTCAAATTACTGCAGAAGCTTCAAGTGAAGATTTAAGTAAAGTAAGCGCAGAAGTAAACAAAGCAATAGCTGACTTAGATTTACCTAACGGGGCAAAAGTAAATATCGCAGGTGCTACTGAATCTATGCAAGAGAACTTCACTGATTTATTTAAAATTATGGGGATTGCAATCGGGATTGTATATTTAATTATGGTTATCACATTCGGGCAAGCGCGCGCTCCTTTTGCAATTTTATTCTCTTTGCCATTAGCTGCTGTCGGAGGCATTTTAGGATTAATCATTTCCAGAACACCAGTTGATGTAAATTCCTTGATTGGCGCATTAATGTTAATCGGAATTGTCGTTACAAATGCTATTGTATTAATAGAAAGAGTCCAACAAAATCGAGAAAACGGTATGGAAACCAGAGAAGCACTATTAGAAGCCGGCCCCACTCGATTACGCCCAATTATTATGACAGCCATAACAACAATCGTCGCTATGCTACCACTTCTATTCGGCCAATCTCAAGCGGGCAGCATGGTATCAAAAAGTCTAGCTGTCGTTGTAATTGGCGGCTTAGCCGTTTCAACCATTCTTACATTAGTAGTTGTTCCTGTTATGTATGAACTATTAGATAAAATCGGGAGAAAAAGACGCTCCCGCAGAAAAATAAGTACTTCAACAGAAACACCTGATATTTAAACCCAAAGGCGTTATCTTCATAATTGAAGATAACGCCTTTTGTATTCCTCTACCTATCCATAAAGTGAAACTTTAATCAGCAGGGTTTTGTCCACCCCCCACTGATTATTAGCCCGCACCAATCGGGCGTTTACTGCCAGTTTAGCTCCCGTCTAACTTCTTTGCTCCAGCTGAATTTTGAGGTGGGAGTTTTACCACCCACAAATAGCGGGATAAATATAGTCCATCACTTTTTTACCATACTTCTCTAGTGGTTCTCCAAAATCCACAATAAGATATTCACCATGTAAAGGCCTTTTACTGCCAGACAGACATTTTTTAAATGCTACTTCTGATTCTACTTTTGTAATTTGATTTACCTTACGTTCGCGCGTTTGTAACCTACGATTAATTTCTTCTATATTATTAAGATAACATTCAATATATTTATATGTAGCACCATTTTTCTGACATAAATCTATTCCTTTTTTAATCATCCCTTCGTAGAGACATGGACTATCTAATATCACACTGTGCTTTTACTCCAGCAAAAAAACAATCAGTTCCCACTCAATATCATAGAAGATTCCCCCAACCACTGTTGATTCAACACCTGTTTCCTTTAATGATTTTAATAAAGCTGATTTCGCAACGTCATGATCTACAATAACAGCACCTGTTAATTTAGCGATATACTTAGAAAATGTCTATTTCCCAGATCCAGGAAATCCCGACATTTGCAAAAAAAAAAAAAAAAAAAAATTAAAAAAAAACACCAAATTTATTTACGAATTAAAAAAAAAAAATATAACAATTAAAAAACACATATTAATTTAATTACAAAA
>NZ_JAEHBK010000084.1:0-4397 GCF_016483685.1 Bacillus cereus group sp. N8
GTCCGAAGCCAATTCATCTCCCACCTACTCACTTCGCGTTCCTTGAGGAAGGAGTCTTCTTGGCTAAAATGATAAATCTTCTGGATCTGCATCTCTACAAGCTTCAAAATAATCATTATGTTCTACCATTACTTCCCCTGCTAAATAAACTCCATATTTCATGTTCCTCATTTTCCTTTTCCACTAAAATAGCGTTTTTGTTCTATTTTTCATACTAAGTGAACTGATCTCCAACTCTAAACCAAATCCACTCCTCATATTCTTTGGCTATTTCTTCTTCTGTTACATCGTTATCAAATAAAACCTCTTCTTCAACTTCATGTACAGCAACATCGTATCTACATCTAAAAACAATAGTTTTCATTTCAATACCAACTCTCTACAAGATAACTATTTTATTAAAAATCTTTAATGAGCTAATCCTTACAGTTTTGTAATACTAATGTCACTAAAATCAATTTTTTCACTATAAATTCTTTACTATAATTTTCCTTATACACAAACAAGAATTGTTAAGAAATAACTAAGAATTAATTAGGGAACCGTTAAGCCTCAGTTAAAAAATTTTTCACATAATAAAGTTATAGACATACAATAAGGAGCGATTTAAAAATGTCTTTTTCTCAATTAAATATTGATGCTTTTCGAGCAATCAATGATTTAGGGAAGCAATATTCATCCCTAAACCCAACTATGGTATTTTTGGCGGAATATATGGTGTATTTTTTAGGTTTAATTATTATGGCTTATTGGTTTACTCAATCTAGAAAAAACAAAATGATGATTATTCAAGCGATGGTTGCTTTCGTAACTGCTGAAATAATTGGAAAATTAGCAGGGAATATGCATTTGAATTATCAACCATTTGCAGTATTACCTAATGTTAATAAGCTTGTCGATCATGCAGTAGATAATTCATTTCCTAGCGACCATACGATTCTATTTTTTTCAATTTGTTTTTCATTTTGGCTTGTTCGTAAAAAGATTGGGTGGTTATGGCTTGTACTTGCATTTTGTGTAGCTATTTCTCGTATCTGGGTAGGAGTTCATTATCCTTTCGATGTCGTAACAGGGGCTCTAATAGGAATTATTTCAGCACTATTTTCGTATTGGTTAACACCGAAAATTATATTTATCAAACAATTACTTAATCTTTATGAAAAAATAGAGCAAAATGTAATACCATCCAAAAACAAATCGAACAACTTTTGATTATGGAACACACTAAAAAGATTACATATATTATTGAGTATTCTTTTTCAATATTGTCTAGGCCATTGAGCGCTTTAAAAGGCGCTCTTTATTATTAAATAACGCTTTTGTTGATTTAGAACTAATTAACTATTACTTGAAACATTGGAAATATTCATCCGATGTTTCTTCTAAACACCCATGATATTATTTTATTTAGTTACTAGTTTTCATCAACCCGAGAACTCAGTAGCTACATCTACAGACTCAACTCCTACCCTTTTGAGAGTTGAACTTTTATTTATAAGATTCTCCCCACACTCTCTGCATATTTGTACAAAATTCAAATTTGGTCTTACTTTGTTCCCGTTGATCCAAAGCCCTGATTTCCTCTTTCTGATTCCGATAGCTCGTCTACTTCAACAAAATGAGCTGTTTCTACTGGTGCTATGACGCCTTGGGCAATGCGTGTACCTCGTTCGATAATATGAGCTTTCATATTTGCACTAGTAGGCCTTTCAGTATTATCTACTATGATTCCAACCTCTCCTCTAAAACCACTGTCCACCGTTACAAGAACAACCCTTAACTTTGTATTACGCGTCATACCGCTACGTGGGCGCACCTGCAATTCGTATCCTGGTGGAATCTCGAAAGCTAAGCCAGTTGGTACAACCTTTGTTTCTCCCGGCCATATAGCCGTGTCTTCTGCTGCTACAAGATCGAATCCTGATTGATGCTTTCAATAACTTACGTCAGGGTATGTCCTACGAAGAAGTTACAGCCGCGTTCGGTGAAGAAGGTGATTTAAAAAACAAGGTACATATAGTAACGAATGGAAAAACTATAAAAAAAATCACCCTGCGTATTTTTGGAACTATGACAGCATCTACAATATAGTTTGTGATTTTAGCTATAACAAACTAACGTCATGTAAGAAACAAGAACGTGTTCGAGTGAAAGTGAATGGAACTTGGTATGAAAATTAATCCCATCTAGTTCTTGATTGATGGATTTTTCTTATATAAAAATGGTCGTCAACAAAGGCGATAATTCGCTAAACAACCAGCGTTGTATGTCAAAATGCTGCTAAACAACAAAGAGATACTATGATTTGATTTCATCATAAAAGAAATCTTTTCCAAAACAAAGAAGTGAATCTTTACCAAAAACAAGAAGAGTGCCGATTGACTCTCTTCTTGTTTTTAATTAATCTATTAAAATAGTATCATTTGGTCTTACTATCCTTTTGCTAATCGATCATAATTTACTTGGTTCTTTTCGAAATAGGCCTTCTCCATGTCTTCGTATGTCATGCCCATCTTCGTACCAATTGCCAACAATGCATTTAATGCGAAGGCATAACCAACTTTGCTGCTCTTATTCGCTGTGTAAATCTCCTCAAATAACTGATGGTATCTTATAACATCGAATTCTAATGTTTTCATTGATATTTCTAACGCCTCAATGCCTCTGTCAGAAAATACAAACTCACTATGCCCGTACTTATTACCTAAACTAGCCATAAAGTGCATGCAATCCGCCCATTCATCGTACTGACGCGCTTTATCATCCTTCTTGTTCTTCTTCCAATATTTGAAGAACCCAATCTCATTTGAAAGCTCACCTAACTCCGTATATAACGCCTGTGTCACGTCTCCAGTTAAATTCTGACCTTGTAACCCATGTACCTCAACTACCTTAAGATCTAGCTTGTCCTGCGCTTCAAAAATCTTTTGTATGTTTAACATTTAATTCCGCTCCTTATAGGTAATTTAATAATGTATCTTATGTAAACTAAATATAAGTAAGTAAACAATTTTTCTTTTTGAATGTGCTTCCTTGTTTTCTATTGTGGTAATCCACACAGATTGTTTCTAGATTATCTATATCTAATACGAGTGTTGAATGATGTTCGAGTTCTTTTATATGATGGATAACGAGTTGCATCTTCTTATGCTTCTGTTGTTCTGCTTTGTATTCATTCATGAAGCTTCCCCCTCCAACTAAGCAATATCAAATGTTAGAATGATAATCCATAAAGGTGTTAAAGAAGTGATAAATACTAATGATACAAAACAAGCAGTCTTTTCTATCACATTATTAGATCCCTTCAGTCTATTCAATGGACTTAGAAACGTGGATAAACTTTGACCAATTTTTTAACCAATTTTGTTTTTCCACTCGTGGTTAGTGTTGTGTCTTCTATTTTTAGCAAATGGCTTGATAATCGCCTAGATAATTATAAACACCGTAAAAAACGCTATAACTAACTCCAATAGATCGCGCTCCCTTCAGGATAACTAACTGGAACGTTGGCATTTTTTGCATACTTAATAAATAGCAAAAAAAGCAAGTCTGCTGGAACAGGCTTGCTTTCTGATAGAGCTCTGACAACTCAAAAACCATTTCTCTATATTATTTTAAAATAGTAATTTATGAAAATTATTGCACTCACTTAATAGAGAAATTAAAGTCATGAACCCTTACATAAATATTTTAATGATTACTATAATCAATCGCAAAAATTAAAACAACGATATATAACACTAAATGAATTATTTTTAATGTACGTAATTTCATAATGCATCTCTTAATTTCCACTTAATTAACGAAGGTTGTATTTTTCACTTTCCAGTCTTCAAGTTTAATGCTAACCCAAAAACCATAGATACCTAGTGTAATAACTGTTAGAAGTAGCCATTTAATCCAGTTACCAAACAAGCCAACTGCTGAACCGTTAAATTTCATTCTATGCCCATCAACCACAGTATGGTTAATTTTCCAACCATAAACCATACACAACGCCCACGGATAGCAAATACCAAGCGTGAACACTGTAATAATCGCTCCCAAGATACTCCAACCAATGAAGCTCAAAAGTCCACCATCAAAGAAAGACTGACGCCCCCATTTTGATTCTGGTCCATAGTTACTTCCTGCATTAACGTTTATGTTAATATTTTCTGCCATAAAACACACTCCTTTTCCAGTTTATCGTGATTAGCGCACGTATTTTATTCAATATAATCTTACATATTTTAGCACAAAAATGTTACTTCCATAAATTTTTTAAACGTTTAGTTATTTCATTGGTTCTGTTGCAAAGTTTCCTACATGAAGCTACACTCTAGAAAACAGGATATAGGAGAATCAGACATGAGGTACTTTAAAGGAAAACAATTCAAGAGAGATATCATTTTAGT
>NZ_JAEHBK010000085.1:0-4387 GCF_016483685.1 Bacillus cereus group sp. N8
AAGCTAAGAAAAGCGAATACCCCAAAACGAAAAAATTGACATCTCCAGGAGGAAATGTACATTTTCTTGTTTGGGGTGTTATAAAATTCTTAAGTTGATGGGCATGTGGTGCTACCCCAAGATACTTCACATCAGACAATAAAACAGAAATTGAATTTGAATAAGCATTCCTGCGGGAGTGCTTATTCATTTTATTTGCAGGAAATTATCACCATTTGTCGAATTATATAAGCTGAAGGGTGATAAAAATGAGTCATAGAAATCTTTTTATGCTGGCAATGAATACGTAAAAACAAAAACATTCACTTATAGCGGTTAATAGGAGGAATTATCATGAAAAAATTAGCTACAATTGCGTTGACTGGTGCGTTAGCTTTAGGCGGTTTAACGGTTATGAATTTAGATACACCAAAGGCACATGCTGATGAATTTAATGAGGGCTGTCATTATATTTGTGGTCCTAGCGAAACGGTGAACGGTGTTACAGTTCAAGTACATTCTACACAAGTTACTTTTGGCAACAGTACAATTGCAAGAATTACAAACAACCGAGCTGAAGATATTCATTACAATGTTAGCCTTGAGAAAAAATATGGAGATAGCTGGGGAGAATTTGAAACTAGTTTCCATTGGCAAAATCAATGGGTTCCAGCTGGCTCAAATGATGAAATTTCAACTTTCACAGGATATGGCGAAAACATTTACGACACTGGGACATACCGCTACAAAGTTGAAGTTGTAAGTGCTGATGGTTCTGTAGATACGATTTATACAGCAGGAATGACGGTAACAGGGCGATAACTCATGACTGAGCTTTATTATTTATGATTGTATTTTCGATAATATCATTGATAATTGCGTTGATATTATTATTAAAATAAGCTCTTCGGAGCTTATTTTTTTTATATAAAAATTGAATATTAATATTCTATTATTGAGTTTTATCCTCTGTTTATAAAGGGGTACGGAAACGATTCTGGGTATGAGGGGCCACTCTGGAATTTAATTACAAATATAAAAAAGAACTTTATTCAAGTTCTTTTAATCTACGATATAGAGCGGCCTGACTCACTCCTGTAATCTGACATATTTCCTTTACTGTTTTATTGGTATGTTTTCGTAATTCAATTGCATGGTTCATGCCAGGATGTTTATCTGTGTATTTCTTCACTCTTCCTCTATATACTCCTTTTTGTTTTGCTAGCTTTATTCCCGCATGTTGTTTTTCTTTAATCATTTCACGATCTAATTCACTGAAGGCAGCCATGACGGTTAAGAAGAACTTGCCCGTTGGAGTTCTTGTATCAATTCCTAAATTTAAAATTGCAAAGTGAACATCCTTTTCCCGAAGTTGTTCTACTAACTGGGGTATCGCCACATGCCCATCAAGCTAACCAAGTAACTTACTAGATATGGAACGATCCTTGGTTCAAAATTAACAATTGATAGAAAAGTAGGCATACTAAAGAAGCCTATTAAAATCTGATTTTTTCGCTAGGCAGCTTGTCTATGCTTCACCGTCGTTTTATACACAATGCCCAGAATATCAAAGACGGTCATTTTCTTATACCGATGACATTTACGACCGTTCTTTTTGAGCAGTAGATAAAGACGATGCAAAATTTTCAAAAGTTCTTCTGTGCCAATGGCTATCGCTTGAAACAGTAACGGAAAGTAATCTTTAATCATATAAATCGCTTTGTATTCACTCAGCTCCTGCTTTGTTTTTTCAAGCAGAAACTGTCGCATTTGAAACATCGTAGAAGAACAGAGGAGAATGCCGATGAGTTGTCCATATAAATGGCACTCTAGGCGTTCTCTTTTAATATTTTTACATTCATCAATTTCAAAAAATGACTTCCACGTTTTAAACAAAATTTCAATCTGCCAACGAAGTGAATACAGTGAGTGCACGTAGTTCGTTGGTACTCCTTCTAGAGACGTGTTCGTGATATATACATTCATACCCATTAAACGTTTACTTTTATCCTTCATGACAATGCCTTTTTTCTTTTCACGTATCGCTTGGTTTTTCAGGCGTGTTTGCGTTTGATTATCGGTTAAACGATGGATAATGACACGTGCTGGAAGCTTCTGATTTTGTCCAATGTATGCCTCGGAAATTTCTATTGTTTCACCAGGGATTAGGCTCGACATCATTTGTGTCATATCAAGCTGTATGTATTCTGTTTGCTTTTTTAACGTGCCGTTGTTGAAGTATTCTGGCTTAGGATTCTTGATATAAATGCGTGTATTTAGCTTCAACCGCGAGATATAGTAAGCCTCTTTATCATGAATAGTTTGTAAGTCTCCTAAATCGAAGTAACCAAGATCACGTAAACACAAATCGCCCGCCTCTACGGTTTCAAGGCAGATGGTACCGTATGTTTTATCATTATTCTTTCCTGGACCAAGCTGCACGTTAAGAAATTGACCACTAAGTAAATCATATTCCAATTGGATTTTCACGCCTGCCGTATTACTACTTCCACCTGAACCTTGATAGTCAGTGGCGAAATGATCAGGCAGTTGAAACACTGTTGCATCTAAAATACGGATACGATTGAAAGTAGAGATCATGTGTGCAGAAAGTGAGTGATTTGAACAGAGTTTTTGTTTGAGAAGAGAAGTAAAGACTTCTCGAAGAAATGCGACAGCTGCTGGATTAAAGCGTTGATTCAGTCCTTCTGAACTCATAAGTACCCCAGTGGAAACTTCTAACTGACTACACAATTGTGTAAGTGATGTGCTAGCAATTTCTTGACTAAGCCATACGCAAAGGGCAATGAGTTCTTTTGCTTGATACTTACTAGATCGCTGTACAAAGCCAACTTGTTTGGCAATATCTTGTAGGACCACTGGAGATAAAAAGTATTGTAGCTCTTGAGCGAAAAGATTCAATCTATTTGAAATGATAGGATTCATCAAAACGCCATCCTTTCTTATAAACTGTTTACAATAAGCATAGCGTTTTTTCATTTTGAAGGTATGATTTTAACTTTGCTTGAAGGGAATGTGGAGGGACCACTTTAAACAACAGGAGTGATTTTTTCATGAAGAAAAATGGATTTTTATGTTAAAATATTTAAAAGAATATAATAATTTTTATTTTTCTAACCGTTTGTATTGAATTATAAAATTTTTGGGGGAATAATTTTATGGTTAAACTAAGTGAAATAGTGTCTAAACTGGACATTGAACTTAATATAAAATCATTTGGGAAGGATTCTGCTTTCAGTCAATTCATACCAATGGTCTATGAACCTTTAAAGTTTGACTGGAAATCAGTTTTTGAAAAAGACTTTGTGGAATTATTTAATGGTCTAATGTTAAAAGGAGATGCAAATGTAAAGAAAATTTTTCTTGCCGTCTTCCCTACAGATGAAGTGTTGGAACGTTTTATAGAAGAAAGTAATAGCGGAGACTTACTTTTTATGCACCATCCCTTATTGATGGAATGTGGAGATCCAAAAGGAGTATGGGGCAAAGGTTTTGTTCCTATAAAAGAAAAATACATTAAACAAATAAAAGAAAAGGAATTATCATTCTATACATGCCATGTACCGATGGATTATCATGCCAATTTAGGTACAAGTGTAGCTATTGCTAAACAATTAAATGCAGAAATTATTGATGGGTTTTTAACAAGTTCTATAAATAATGAAGACCTAGTTCTAATTTGTAACATTGAAGAAAAGAGTACAAGTGAACTAACTTCTCACTTAAAAGAAATATTCGATATTCCATATGTTGATTTTGAAGGTAAGAACATAAATAACGTAAAGAAAATAGCTATCGTTGCAGGTTGTGGCGACAAAGTAAGTTGGATGGAGGAAGCTGAAAAAAGAGGAGTTCAAGCCTATATCACTGGCGAAATCCATTGCCATATTGATAACGAATATGGTAAACAAAGATACAAACAAATGATGGATTATGTTTCTAATACTTCGATGTCTTTAATCGGCGTTTCCCATTCAGCATCAGAATATCTGGTCCATAAAACATTGATGAAGGAATGGTTTGAGAATAACTTTGATATTGAAACAGTTTTAATTCCACAGGAAAAATGGTGGTTATAAAGTTATTAAGTGATATTTAAAAGAGCTTGGGAATTCAAGCTCTTTTTTGCGAATTTAGCTGAGAATTATATCGTGAAAACTAGATGTTTTAGTCTGTGCTTATTGCTGAAGTTTTAGGTTTAGCACCCCAAAAATGAAAAAAACAAGCGGAATTTTCATAAATAACTGTAAAAAAGTAAAATTCTCGTTATGGGGGTGTCTTAAAATCTTAGCTTGATGGGCATGGGGTATCGCCAGCATTTTGGAAAAAACCATGCTAAGCAAAAAATACAATGAGCCGCCCATATGGACAGCTCATTTACATAATG
>NZ_JAEHBK010000086.1:0-4021 GCF_016483685.1 Bacillus cereus group sp. N8
CAAGAACTTTTAAAAGCAGTAATGTAAGTTCATTATTCCGCAATTATTTATAAAAATTATCATACAAATGATCTGTACATCAAAAGTGAATTGATGTGCAGATCATTTGTGTGAGCAAAGTCCCTTTAGCCTTATTAAGGGACTTTTTTTAATTTCTACATACTTGAGGTTCCATCACATCAACATCAAATTAAAGCTCTTAAATATGGATCCACAAACAAAAAGAACTAGTATCACACTAATTCTTTTTGTTTATTTAGAATAAATAAAATTTAAAAAACACATAAATATTCATGTTACACTATATTATGACACTCAATTTTGTTTATACCATACAACAAAACTAAACTAATCCCTTATCTATAATAGATAAGGGATTAGTTTGTATAAATAATTTTAATCCTGTCCAGAGATTAAAAACCATATTAAAAGTTTACATAACCCCACTTATCGGTATTCAATATATCTAGAAAAAACCCCTTCAGCTTACTTGCTGAAGGGGATTCGTATTTACATAATTCCCGTTAGCGGAAGACACGAATTAAGACTGAGCTATGGTAATAATAATAATTTCTCCTAAGATACCACGATTTTCAGCATGTCGATGGGCTTCAACAATTTGCTCCATTGGATAGATGGAATTGATGGCGGGAACTATATCACCATTATTGACCAACTGTGCAAGGTGTGTGAGGTTTTTGCGATTAGGAAACGCAATTACCAAACGGGTTCGGTGCTGTCCGTACCGTGCAGAAAGAAGAACACTGAATAGACCTCTTATTGGTTTTTCAGCATCAAATGCAATTGTGAGCAATTTTCCATCTGGTTTAAGTTTCTTTCTAAATGCTTTAAGATCTTTTCCTGCTGTATCAAAGATGATATCAAACAACTCGAGTTCTTCAGATGATGTTTTGCGATAGTCGAATACTTCATCCGCACCATAGTTTATTACTGCATCCATGGTAGTTTTTGAAGCGAGGACTGTAACATGTGCTCCAAGTGCTTTTGCAATCTGTATGGCGAAAATACCGACACCTCCTGCTCCACGTATAAGGACTCGATCACCAGCTTTTATGTTCCCTTTATCACTAGAGCAATTAGAGCTGTGACTCCTGCACAAGGCAATGCTGCAGCTTCTATTGGAGACATTTGAGATGGCATTAACGAGGGCTTGTTTACGTTTATAACAACATATTCAGCTGTAGCATTGGTATTAGTTGTAGTATTTCCCCACACCACCAACCTTGAAGTCCGTGACATCAGGTCCTAACTTGTCCACTATCCCTACTACATCTTGACCAATGGTTTTAGGGAATTTTGAAAGTACGTTAGTTATCTTACTGGCTGTACCTTTTCATACATTTAAGTCACCTCCGTTGATGGAAGTGGCAAACATTTTGACAAGTACTTCTCCCTTATTTGCTTGGGGAATGGGGGTTTCCTGAATTTCAAGAACTTCTGGGCCTCCGAACCGATTGTACACAACTCTTTTCAAACTTTTTAACAAAACCAATTTAATAATATAACATAAAAAAATCTAAAATTTCATGCAATATTGCATGAAATTTTAGATTGCAAGCCATATACTTTCTAAATATAATAAATATAAATATAGCCGAAATTTCTGAAAATACAGATATGCGTTTTGTGAAAGAAGATGGAATAGAGGAAACATCTATTTCATAGGTAGATTATTAAGTGTATTTATTTTTTGATACATAAATCACACTTTAAAAATTGATTTTTCGAATCATTTTTTAATAATATAAAATAATATTTACGCCAGTACTTTAGGTAATATCTTTAACAAATATCATGAACTCAATTAAACAATAAAGATCATCAGAATATATGATACTATAACATAATCTTTATTTACGCCCTAAATTTTCTGAATAATTAAAATAAACTTACTTTTACAACAGGTACAATTAATATGTAGGATTTATCCTAAAAATTTGATGAATGGTGGGAATGAAATGAACCGCAAGATGTTAACAAAATGGTTTGGAATTATGAGTTTAATCATTATGTTGCTAGGAGTTTCTATGCCACAAGCAGCAGCCGAGATAATACATCAAGAAAAATTTCAAATGAACTGGAATTATATTAAATTCAAAGGTACTGAAGTAAAGGTAAAGTCAGACTTTCTAAGAACGTCATCAAAAGATGTTGCGTATTGTTTATCACCTGAGTTGAATTCACCTAATGGAGATAACCTTTCTGAAATTGGAAAAGAGGATGATTTTGTATATCGTGTTTTACTTTATGGATACCCTCAAAAAACGCCAGCAGAATTAGGGGTTTCTACAAAAGAGGAAGCCTACTATGCAACTCAATTAGCTATCTGGATTGCATCTAAAAAAATTGAACTCGCCGATTCAAAAACAGAAAACCAACAGATATATAACCTTGTAAAACATCTGGTAGAAAAAGCTTCTAAAGGTACTGAAGTGCAGGAAACATATTTGAATATAATACCTAATGGAAAACAAACTGTAGAAAAAAATGGAGACTATTTTGAAACAAATTTATATATGGTTCAATCAAATGCAGTATCTGGAGTATATTCCGTTCAAATTGAGGATGCACCAGAAGGAGTTCAAATTATAAATGAACAAGGTGAAAAAAAGAATGAATTCTCTATCAAGGAAAATTTTAAAGTTCTGATTCCGAAAAACACACCAAGTGGAAATTTCAAGTTAAGAGTAAATACAAAATTTCAGAGTTTACAAGCAGTTATCTTTGATGGACAACAAAGGGTTCAAAATACAACTGCCTTATTACCAAGAACGAGCGAGAAAAGCAGTGCAGATATAGTAGTAAAATGGGAAATTTTAGGATCTTTAAAAATTATGAAGGTAGGAGAAAATAGAGAAGTCTTAAAAGGGGCTGTGTTTGAGGTTGTAAGTGAAAATGGGAATTTCATAAAAGAAATCACTACAGCTGAGAATGGAATTGCTACATTAAATAACCTTCCTACTGATACGTATGTTATAAAAGAAATTCAAGCTCCAGAGGGATATGTACTTGATCCTACAATAAAAAAATTAGAAGTAAAAACTGGCGAGATAGCAGAAATAAAAATCAAGAATCGAAAAATAAAAAGTGACCTAGAAATCAAAAAAGTGCATGCTACATATGAAAATGCTAAACAATCTTATGATACACAAAGTAAAAAGCACACAGAAGAAAAGAATCTTGCAAGTAAAGAAAAGCATTACCTGCCATCAGCAGGAACAAAGCTTCCAACGACCCCATTTGTAGGACTAGGATTTATTATTTTAGGAATCTATATATTAAAAATACGAAAATATCATGGTTAAAATCTATAAACAATAAAGGTTTGTTACTAATGCTTAAAGCTAAATATGCTAAGAAATGTTTTGTAAAAAATGTAGATTATAACTACTATCACAAATGAAAGCGCTTTCTGAATGTGCAACTATTAAAAAAGGTTCTGTTACAAAGTTTCTTACTATCAAATTAGATGAAGTATTTTCCATTAACTATTATGAAACCATAAATAATTTTTGTAATTCACTTCACGTCGAAAAACAGGAGTCTAGTTTAAGACTTCTGTTTTGGGTTCTGGTGCAAAAATAAAACACAAGGGAATAAAGCATATATATTCCTAACGGAATCGTATCTTATGTTGCAAGTCCAAACAATTGATGGATAAATTCTTTTTGATTTTGTGCAGACTGGCTCCGTAAAGCAATCTGTTCTTTTTTAATCATATGCATGGCTTCTACTCCAGAAAGAATGGATGTAGCTGTGTCAAAAGATTTAAGGCCTAGCATAGAACGGATTCGCTTCTTTATAAAGCGATGATCTTGTTCTACTATGTTATTCAAGTACTTTTGTTGTCTAAGTCGCATACCGTTAGGTATGCTTTTCTTACGATTAGTCAACCTGTATTTATAGATTTTTGATGGATTGAGTACCAAAAATCTATATCAAACATGTATCCACGTATAACGCATACTAAATACCCCTAATATGATTCTTTTTTTTACTA
>NZ_JAEHBK010000087.1:0-4014 GCF_016483685.1 Bacillus cereus group sp. N8
AATCGTTTTATTGATTAGGGTTGCTTGTGCTTTATTTGGATAGATACGAAATTTATATGCTTTATTAATCATCATTCATTTCACCTCCATTTCGGTATGTTTCTATTATACAACAAACATACATTCGATAGGTAGTGAAGTAACAGTTTATGTATGTCGAATAATTAAGATGGCTTCCTGCCATCCCTTGTCCGAAGCCAATTCATCTCCCACCTACTCACTAAGGAAGGAGTCTTCTTGGCTAAAATGATAAAATTAATGGATAGTGCTTAAATCATTGATGTCAAAAACGATAGACTACAATGAAAATGAAACTAAAATGATATTTCTGATCTTTAAGAGATAAAAGCGTTGGAATTAGCTATTCAAGCAATTAATAAGTTTTCTAATAAATTACTTATCTAACTAAATAGAGTAACGGGTACTTTAGTTCAACATGAATTAAACAACTTATAAAAGCCTTACTATAAAAAAATATAGCAAGTAGCAAGGCTTTTATATTTTTATATCGAAGTTAGATAACTTTAGTATCAATTTACATAAGGATGTTGCAGTGGGGTGAGAGAGGGAAAGGTTGTGGAGGAAGTTCTGGTGAGGCTATTTTTAAAAACAAAAAATATAGAAATATCCCTATTTCTACGTAGGGATATTTCTATATTTCTAAATCTCTGTTAATAATTTAAATTTCCTTTTTTGTTCGGGAGTTAATTGATTTTCTACATAATGATGTATAAGTAAATCTATTATTTCATGAGCATATTTTGTATTAGTAAGTTTCATTAGTGCTCCAAGCTCTTCCTTAGATTGACTAGAAATTTTAATACTACCTTGTTGGTTTTTAAATTTCTTTTTCTCTGGTGTTTGCTCTGTCTTTTGTTCCTGCTGATTTACTTGTTCTTGTTCATTTTCAGGTGGAAAAGTAGGAGTATTCTCTTCACTTTTTGTTACAACTGAATCCTCGTTTGGGATATAAGGATCTGTTGGATCAAAATTGCTCTTTTTTCGACCTAATAGTCCAGGAGTTCTTGCCATGTTATACACCAACCTTCATACTTTCAAAAACATTGATACGAGATAATAATTCATCACTAATTTTTTCGTATAGTTCTATTACATTTAAATCATGTCTATCATTTTCAGTAATACCGTTAACATCAAACCTTTTAATACGTTCCATCTGTGGAACGATATTTTTAAATAGGTTTTCTTCACCAAAAATTTCACGAGCATTTTCCATAATGTATTCATCCACTTTACCATTATTTTTTAATAGCACTGGAAGAATACCTACAACTTCAATATCAAGATTATATTGCTCTTTTAATTTTATTAGTTGGTTAATGTAGTTTTCTGCACCTGTAAGAGAACGTTCTTGTGTTTGTAGAGTTATAAGAACATAATCAGAAGCTACAACTGCATTTTTTGTAACTTCAATTGACATAGGTGGAACATCGATAAATATGTAATCGTATTTATGTTTTATTTTCTCAAGCAATTCCTTAAAGTAGAAATCTTCCTCTTCTTCCGAAGAACACGATTTATATAGAAATTTTGCGAAATCTTGAAAATCAACATAAGAAGGAATTAAATGTAAATTTTCCATTATTTCAACTTCTAATCCATCTAAATTCCCCTCTTGAATTCCTTTCATCAATGTTTTAGTTAAAGCTACCTTTTCGTCAGGATTAAGGATAGATTTTGTTAGCATTAGAGATTTTGTTGCATTACTCTGTGGATCAAGGTCAACGAGTAAAGTTCTTTTCCCCTTTTTTGCGAATTCATAAGAGTTTAATACAGCATTAGTGGTTTTACCAACGCCCCCTTTATAATTCCCAACAGTAATTGTAATAGCCATTTATACCACTCCATTTATTTTCCATAATATTTCCCTATATCCCTATTTCTATATCTTAGTGAAAAGATTAGAAAAATAGGGAAATATCTAATTATAGAAATAGGGATATTTCTATGTTACAAAGAAAATTATAGCAGTGATAAGTGGTACATGCAATAGAATCTGTCATTTATACCACTCCATTCATTTTTTGAAAACGTCCTTATATCCCCACATCCCATGCTCATCAAGCTAAGAAAGGCAAATACCCCAAAACGAGAGAATTGATATTACGAGGTGATCTGTATAAAATTTTTGTTTTGGGGGCTTTTTAAAAAAGAAACACCCATTCCTATAATTGATGTTGCATAAGTGTAACTTGATGGCAGCGGTATAGAAATAGGGATATATCTATATTGAAAGAAAGATTATAGTAGTAATAACTGATACATACAATGGGATCATTAGTTTTCAAGAGTTCCTCCCTATATCATCATTTCCATAATAAAAGTAGAGACGTAGGGAAATATCTACTTATAGAAATAGGGATATTTCTATATTATAAGAAAGATTATAGTAGTAATAAGTGGTACATACAATAGAAGCAGTAATTGTTCAAAGACGCCCCCTATGCCTCCATTTCTGATAACAAAAGTAGAGAGATAGGGAAATATCTACTTATAGAAATAGGGATATATCTATATTAAAAAGAAGATTATAGTCGTGATAATTGGTACATACAATAGAATCAGAATTTTTTTCAAAGACTCCCCTATGTCACATGCCCATCAACTTAAGAATTTTATAACGCCTCCAAAATAATAAATTGTACATTTTCACCTGGAGGTGTCAATTTTTTTGTTTCGGGGTATTTACTTTTCTTAGCTTGATTGTGGTGTGGCAAGAACCCATTTATAAAAATAGATTCCAATAGAAATTTATATACCTCTTTCAAATAAATACAATCTTTGCACCATAACCATATATACTATATGAACGTATACAATAAACATAATTAAAGGAGAATAGAACTTGATAAAACATATACTCAGTTTCATTGTTGGAATAATTGTTATATTAATTGGTTCCTTTTGGGTTATTCCTTACACCCTCGAAGCAATTGACAGTAACGTAAGCCATATTACTCGTGACAAAAAGTATTTTAGTAAGCTATATGACTATGATATTAACCTTTGGATGATTGCAAACCTTATATTTTTCATTTTTTGGGCAATTACTGTTTTTATAGTTAAGTTACCTAATTATAAGAAGAACAGAAGTACTCATATAAAAAAATATAGTTATACAAATCAGCGTAAAAAAGCAAAGAGAAAGCGTCGTAGATAAATGTAACAATATACATATTTTACACAAGAAGAAAACTACGATACTCATTATTGGGGTAGCGTCACATCATTATCAAGCTAACAAAACTAAATTGCTTTAAAATGAAAAAATACGTTATTCTTTCTGTAGAATCGTAGGAAAGGATGGCGTATTTGGCATAAACTTATCGATTTTTGATAAACTAGAATTATTTTCTAAAGAGTTACAACGATTTATGTTAGCTGATGCCTTAGAACAATTAGCTAGAGAGATAGGATTTATTCAGCGAAAAAGTAAATATCGTGCACAAGATTTAGTAGCTCTGTGTGTTTGATTAAGCCAAAATATAGCTCATACTTCATTGGCACAATTATGTAGTCGATTAGAAGCTAATACAGGTATTTCTATGAGTCTAGAAGGACTCAATCAACGATTTAATTCTCAGGCTGCACAGTTTTTACAACAAATACTAGCGTATGTACTTCATCAACAATTGTGTTCCACTAACAAAATTACAACCATGTATACTAACTATTTTCGTCGTATTCGTGTATTGGATTCTACACATTTTCAGATTCCGGATAAATTCGCTTCTACATATATCTATATTGAGAGAGATTATAATAGTGATATGTAGTACATACAAAAGAAGCAGTAATTGTTCAGAGACGCCCCCTATGCCTCCATTTCTGATAACAAAAGTAGAGGAATAGGGAAATATCCAATTATAGAAATAGGGATATATCTATATTGAGAGAGATTATAATAGTGATATGCAGTACATACAAAAGAAGCAGTAATTGTTCAGAGACGCCCCCTATGCCTCCATTTCTGATAACAAAAGTAGAGGAATA
>NZ_JAEHBK010000088.1:0-3672 GCF_016483685.1 Bacillus cereus group sp. N8
CATAATTTCAATAGCTTGTTTTGCAATCCATAAATGTGTACTTTTATCAGAATGATACGGAGCTTCTGCAGACCATCGAGCGGTAATAGGATCATTCTCAGTTAAATCAATTTGATCGAGATGAGCATAACTACTTTGAGGAGTTACTCCTAAAATAGTTAAAGTCATTCCAGCTATACATAGTGTTGATGTGATTTTTTTCATTTTTTATTCCTTTCTAAATATGAAGATATAAGTATTATAAATACATCAATATCATGAAGATACAGGAAAATCCTAATATGTAATATTGCATATTAATAAAGTTATATAAATATATATAACTTAAAAATCACTATAACGAACATGCAGGTTTCCTTTTTTATTTGTTAGTTTTCTCAGTAAAGTAGACTACATATCAACCTCAGATACTTGTTTTATGATACAAGTAATCAAACAAAAGGAGGGCCATACAAAATGATTACACCATTATTAACAGGGCACGCATTTAAGTACAGGAGATTATTAGCAGGTGGAGAAAATGTTGAAGATGTACAGACAGATAAACATATTCCATATGAACAAAATGAATTGCAGCAAACCCTAGAAAAGTACGATTCGAAGGAGTTGAGGTATAAAAAGAAAATAGATAAATTGACAAGAGAAAAGCACTTTGTGTATATCACAGATGTTTTTTATTTTCATTTTGATAGGGCTTGAATTAAATTTCCATGTTTTTTTGCATCCATTCAATACTACATATGTAGTATTGAAGTTATTAATAATAAAATGTATTATAGATAAGCGCAATTTATAATTCAAGTAAGCCGGAATGTGTATTCGTAGTAAATGTAATATTCAGAAGTAATAGTATCGTATGGAAAATGAGGTGGAATTAATAGAAAAGTAACATATTAAATGATATGGATTGTATAGTTTAAATGACTTTTATAGTAGAGAAGAAGCTTTTAAGAAGGTCATAAACAAAGAAATATTGCTTTATATTGAAAAAAATAAAAGCGCTTTAAAAGATAAGGGGACTTCATAAAGATTCGTTTTGTAATGAAAGCGAATTAAAGGTTAGATTAGGAATAATAGAATTCCCTAGTGACGAAAGTTATTCTGAAAAGAAGGTGAAATCTTTTTTGGTTTCACGGCATTTCCATTAGAAAGCGCCAACTAAAGAGGACAGTTGATTTTAAAAATTATAAATCGGTGAAGAAGAGGCTTATTTGTTAATAAGTATACTTAAGTACAGAAACTTATTAATCTTTAATTTATTAAACTATTTTTGAATAACATATATCAGATACTTGAAAACGCACAAACCTTAATATTTTCATTATTTAATAAAAATATTAAGATTCTTTGGAACAATACGTACAGATTAGTAGCGAAAATAAACACGGAGGTTTGAAAAATGGAACAAGGAAGCAGGTTTCAAGCAAAACAACAAAATCGTCGTCATAAGGGGATATTTAATATCGCATTTAGTGTGGTATTAGTAACAGTTGGCATAGTGACGTATCAGTTGTTTTTCACTTCTGATACATCAAAGAAAGCAATTGCTCAAGAAAAGAAAGCAACAAAGATAGAAGAGAAGAAGAACGAAGATAAAGAAGCAGTAAAGGTAGAAGAAAAGAAAAACAAAGATAAAGAAGCAATAAAGGTAGAAGAAAAGAAAAACAAAGATAAAGAAGCAGCAAAGATAGAAGAAAAGAAAAACGAAGATAAAGAAGCAGCAAAGATAGAAGAAAAGAAAAACGAAGATAAAGAAACAGCACATTTAGAAGAGAAACAAAAAGTAGAAGAACTTGTAAAAACGAAAGAAAATGAAAATAAAGAGGGAGAAAAAACGATATCTCAAGAAAAGGGTTCTCAAACTAATTCTTCTTGGAAGGCAATTGGTACAGAGCAAGGAGCAAAACCTGCAATGCAATTTAAAGAAGGAACAGTAGATTGGAATGAGATGAAAAAAGCAATTTCTTATGCTGTTGATGTTCCAGAGAATCAATTGATTTTTGATTTTATTGGGAATAATGGTAATAATAAAGCCTACGGTAATGTACGAGATAAGCAAAGTAATAAAAAATATAAGGTTGATATTGATTGGGTAGAGAATCAGGGGTGGAAACCAGTATCTGTTCAAGTGGTAAAATAAATAAGCAAAATCTAAATGCTACCCTCTCTTGTTGTGAGCGACTAAGCTATTATAGTCTAGATAAGATAAACTTGGTTCTATATGATGCTTTAGTTGACGCTCCCACCCCTAAAGGGGCAAGCTGACTAACATCATTGGTGTTCTTGCTACCAAAGGCGAAGTCCATTTCTGGTATCGCTGACGTACAAGGTTGCGGTGTGTCATCACCACTCTCACGACAGACCGTATAGGCTCGTGTTCAGGTTTTTTAGCGTCTCGTTCTTGACGACACATATCATTTTACTGATAGCATGAGAAATATACATAAAAATAAAAGGACAATGAATGTATTTATATCGTGCCGTTGATTCTAAAGGAAACGCAATAGACTTTTATTTGAGTAAATCTAGAAATCATAAGGCTGCAAAGCGCTTTTTTAAGAAAGCTTTGTAGTCTTTTCATGTTTCAAAGCCTCGTGTTATAACAGTCGATAAGAGTCCTGCTTATCCAATTGCTATCGAACAGTTGAAGGAAGAAAAAAGGATATCAATGGGCACCAAAACCCGAAGGATAAAATATTTAAATAACATAGTAGGACAAGATCATCGTTTTATTAAAAAACGTATACGCTCTATTTTGGGATTTAAATCATACAAAACATCAGCTTCTATATTGAGTGGTATTGATGCCATGCATATGCCCAAAAAAGAACAAATTGATTTGCAGGACCAGTCTGTCCAAAATCAGAATATTTTTATCAACTGGCTGTTTGGATTAACTGTTTAACAGGTGATTCCGTTGAGGAATTCTTGATACTTTTTTACACCAGAACTGTACATTCTATCAATAAGAGAAATATGTAATTATGCATATCTGTTTATATTTAGATAGTATCAAAATATAATTAAAAGGTTTTTAATGGAGTGATAAGGAGATGCGAGTATGAAGAGAATCATAGGACTTATAGTATCATTATTTTTATTATTTTCTACTTATGCACCAACGTTTACAGAAGCAGCCGAAGCTTTAAATAAAGTAGGCTGGGTTAGGACAGTAGAGAGCCTGCTCGTAATGAGTAGACCTTTTTTTATAACGTTTCTTTATAGGAAAGCTTTTACATATTCGTTATAGATCATACTCACAATGTAAGTCCTTGATACGTCTGTAAAAACGTATCAAAAGTGTACTTTTTAATTAATTTAGCACATGTCTCTTTTTTGGGGGAATAAGCAAAAACACCTAGTTTAAAAATTTTCACAACAGAAACAGATAACCTGATAAAGTATTAGTTACTGTGTATGTAATTATAATAAAAGAGCCTTCCCAAATGGTGTTTTTTTATAGTTTAGCTTATACGATTTTAGGAAATTAATAGCATTGTATAACGCTATTGTTTACCTAATTTCCAAGGAATGGATGTGGTTGTAGGTGACTAAAACTTTTAATAAAAATAGTCGTTATATGGTTGGATTAGATAGTCTAAGGGGCCTAGCTATACTAGGTGTTATTTTGTATCATATTAATTTTAATTGGATGCCTGGAGGATTTTTAGG
>NZ_JAEHBK010000089.1:0-3663 GCF_016483685.1 Bacillus cereus group sp. N8
GCTGCATATTTTATTACCGATACCAATGATAAAGATGGTGTAGCTCAAGTATTAGAAAAATTAATTTGTACTGTTAATAACAGTTAAAAGGATAGAATGGTTACTTCCTATATCGAAAATTATGTGAATTTGTAATGTTGTCAAACGACTATATGATGGTAACGTTACATTGCCATAAATCTAAGGTTTCACACTATTCATTAAGCAAAAAATACGCTATTTTTTCTGTAGAATCATAGGAAAGGATGGCGTTTTTTATGTCTGTTTCTGCGTCTGATGAATTACAACTATTTGCTCAAGAGAGTCAAGGTTTTTTATCTCCAAATACCTTACGGGATCTTGCTAGAGATGTTGGTTTTGTACAACGAACTAGTAAGTATCAAGCAAAAGATTTAGTAGCTTTATGTGTATGAGTGAGCCAAAATGTAGCTATGACTTCTTTAACTCAGTTATCTAGCTGTTTAGAAGCATCAATAGAAGTACGTCCTGAGGGACTGAATCAACGGTTTAATAAGGCGGCCGTCCAACTTTTACAACACCTACTAGCCGAACTACTAAGCAAAAAATTGGCCGCATCTATGCCGATTTCTTCTCCATACGCTTCTATTTTCCAGCGTATTCGTATCCTAGATTCAACTGCACTTCAACTCCCGGATGTATTTTTATCGGTTTATCCAGGTGCAGGAGGATGCAGCCATACAGCTGGAATAAAAATTCAACTTGAGTATGATTTGTTAAGTGGACAGTTCCTACATATTCATACAGGTCCGGGCAAACAACATGATCACACTTACGGCTCTCTGTGTGTCCCAACTGTGACAGCGAATGATTTATGTATCCGAGATTTAGGTTATTTTCATTTAAAAGATCTTCAACATATACAAGATAAAAAGGCTTATTATATCTCACGCATCAAATCGAATACACGTATTTATCAAAAAAATCCTGAACCTGATTATTTTCAAGATGGTAGAATTAAGAAAGGTACAGAGTATATACAGATAGATATGGAGACGTTAATGAACGCCCTTCAACCAGGACAAACATGTGAAATAGCTGATGCTTATGTAGAAATGATTAATAAAGTGCCAGCTCGCCCAAAGAATTGGAGTAATATTGCTGGCCATGTCCCTAATTACATTTTCAAACTCTGTAAAAAAGTTTTCTATCTACTTTTTAGCTTCATCACTCATTTCAATGATATGAGTCCAATATTTTTTTGTAATCGGATCATATTCTACCCTAACTGTGACATTCTTTTGAGTATCTGTGTTTACATATCCTTCAATCGTTAGGGCATAAATTGCATTTGATGGTCTATTTTCTTTTTTATAGGAACTCGTATGCTTGTCAAAGACTTGTTCAACAATTGTTAAATCAAAGTTATATTCATTTTTCATATACTGAATTGCTTTCGATTCAGAAATATTACGGAGATTCATTTCTTCCTCTGGTGTAAGAGCCAACTGCTTTTCTAATTCTACAGCATGTTGGTTATCTTTAGATAGATTTAGAACACCTGTATTTTCTTCTGAATTATAATCTACCAGCCACTTTTTATCTTTGTAGTACGCTTCGACAGAGGGTTTGCATGAAAATCCGCTCTTTCCTTCATTTTGTGAATCACAGCTAACTAACTCAAAATGAATATTTATTTTGGAATATTCCGGACTTCCTGTACCTTCATTCGCTTGCACCCTACTTGCCTTTGTCACATATGTAATCTTTATTGGACCATTAGTTTTTTCAACCTCATGTTTTACTTTTTCTTCAATACGTTGTTCCTGAACCTGTTTCGCGAAAATGTAGTTCTCCTCATACAAATGATACATTGCTAAAGGAACAAATAAAGCAAGCCCTAAAACGAAACAAGAAAGTGCATAATAAGCCAACATTCGCTCTGTAGTATATATACGGAAACAGGAAAGTACAACACGAATATATACTAAAGGCAAAGCGATATAAAAAATAGGTACTGAAAAGTAAAATGTAAAGGCTGTAATTAGAAAAATCCCCCCGAGTAACTCGATATATCGCGGAATACCTATACTGTATGCTGCTAAAATCAAAAACCAAATGTAACTTGTTGATACAAGAAAAGCAATTCTATAATACTTCTTACTTTTTAAGTTTTTCTCTTCCATTTCCCCACCATCTTTGCAAAATTGAAACTGTGCTATCCGTTACAACTTAAAACAAACTCTTTCTTACATTCAGTTTCTCAAATGAATGTAAAAAATACAAGAACAAACTCCATTCATTAGCTTGGTTTCATAACTCATGTGAAAATGATATGATTGCATTGTCAATATTATCTAATTACTAAAAAATATTACAAGGAAATCACAAAGAGGAGGAGAAATCATGGGTTTTTTCAGTAGATTTTTTAAAAAGGTGGAACAAGTAAACAATAAAGAGGCCACTATCCATGAATTAGATGAAGAATTGTATATTGAATCCCCACTAGAAGAAGCCAATAGCTATTGGGTCTCAATGGCACAAAATTTACTTATTAATACTGTAAAAGCCGCTGGAAATAATGTGGAGCGTGCTTTTTTATTGCTTAATATGAAAAAGGGAGAGGCTTCATTTGATATTTTTTATCAAATAAACGGACAATTGTATTTTTGGGATCAAATAGAAAATCAGGAAATAAAAAATAGAATTAAAAATGAGTTATTACCACAAGCTTCGGAAGTTTCAGATGCTGTAAACCAACACTTTATCGAAGCAGATCATCCTACAATTTCGTTTGCAGAATTACAATTTGAATGGGAAACAAAAGCTTGGTTTTCACACATTATCTGGGAAGATGACCCAGCCTCTCAATTACCAAAGGCTCAAATATTAAACGAATGGTATAGCCTAATTAACAAGGAAATACACGGTAAACCACTTGATAGCGATATAAAATTTTCTTGGTATCCATCAAACTCTTAATAATCTAACAGTATCTAAAATAGGGGACATTGTTCCGATTAGTTTAAATATAGTTAGTTAATAACCTTAAAAAAATAGAGACTACTTATAATAGAAAAATTGGTTCTGGTGCAAAAACTTAAGGACAATTGCAATGAATCTATAAATCTTGGACATACTGTTACTATTACTTTAAAAAGGGTGCGTGATTGGTATGGAAAAGGAAAATGTATTCAAATGGAAGCATTATCAGCCTGATATTATTTTGTTAACGGTAAGATGGTACCTACGATACAACCTCAGTTTTCGTGATTTGGTGGAAATGCTAGAAGAACGGGGTTTATCCATTTCTCATACAACGATTATGCGTTGGGTTCATCAGTATGGTCCTGAATTGGACAAACGAATCCGCAGTCACCTCAAACAAATGACTCTTGGAGAGTCGATGAAACATATATCAAAGTAAAAGGTCAATGGATGTATCTGTATCGTGCTGTTGATTCGAAAGGAAACACAATTGATTTTTTCCTAAACAAAACAAGAGACCAGAAGGCTGCAAAGCGCTTTTTCAAGAAAGCTTTGCGGTCTTTTCATGTTTCAAAGCCACGTATTATAATAGTCGATAAGAACCCGGCTTATCTTATAGCAATTGAACAGTTGAAAAAAGAAAACATACTAAGATTAGTAGTGCAGGCCAAGGCATTGGTTCGCACTACTATTTTTTATATAGTAGAAGTGAAGAAA
>NZ_JAEHBK010000009.1:0-176388 GCF_016483685.1 Bacillus cereus group sp. N8
GTCTCGTGGGCTCGGAGATGTGTATAAGAGACAGGAAGAAGTGAAAGAACCGATAAAAGAAGTTGAAGAAGCAAAAGAAGAAGTGAAAGAACCGGTAAAAGAAGTTGAAGAAGCAAAAGAAGAAGTGAAAGAACTAGTAAAAGAAGTTGAAGAAACAAAAGAAGAAGTAAAAGAACCGGTAAAAGAAGTTGAAGAAACAAAAGAAGAAGTGAAAGAACCGGTAAAAGAAGTTGAAGGCGTAAAAAAATCAGCAACAGGATTGGATCAAGAGCCAAAAGGGAATAATCAAGTTGTTGCAAACGAGGGAAGAAAAGCAGACACTTTAAATAAACAACATACTAATAAGCCAGAGGAAGGCAAGAAATCTTTACCATCAACAGGCGGTGAGGCTAGCACATCGACTTTACTTTCTGGAATAACACTTGTTCTTTCCGCACTAAGTATGTTCGTATTTAGAAAGAGATTATTTAAGAAGTAAATAACGTTTAATCTTATTATTATATATAATTAATTTTTACTTTTTTGAGAAGACATTATCATGGCAGTTTCATTAGAAACATGCATATGATGGTGTCTTTTTTTACGAGAGAAGGGTATTACTGGGGATTTCTAAGTGTATTAGAAATGGAAGAAAGCAGATTATTGTCGGGAGATAAAGGTTGATTTGTTGACGATATGTACAAATTATAGGAAGAAATAATATGAAATATTGCATTTTATATTGTTGTATCTAGATTTTATGTTAAATTCTTGGATGGAATATTAAAATAGGGGGCAAGGATATGAACAAGAAATCAAAGATCAATAAAGTGATGCTTAGCATTAGTACAATGGCTTTATCGTTAGGGGCACTTCAAACTCATGCAGCAGCGGAAGAAAAAATACCGTATAACGTGTTGAAAACGAAACCGGTTGGAATTGAAAAACCGGTAGATGAAGTTGGACATATTTCAAAAGTTGATGAAACTTTATCATTTCAAGAACGTTTAAAAGTAGGAGATTTTTCACAGCGACCAGCATCTATTACGATGGAAACTGCAGTAAAGCAACTTAAAGAAAGCTATTCAATGGCTGATTTAAACAAAATGAATGATCAAGAATTAGTTGAAACAGTAGGTAGTATTAAGTGGCACCAAATTACAGACCTATTCCAGTTTAATGAAGATGCAAAGGCTTTTTATAAAGATAAAAGAAAAATGCAAGTCATTATAGATGAATTAGCTCATAGAGGTAGTACATTTACGAAAGATGATTCAAAAGGAATTCAAACGTTTACTGAAGTGTTGCGTTCCGCTTTTTATCTTGCATTTTATAATAGTGAATTAAGCGACTTAAATGAAAGAAACTTCCAGGATAAATGTTTACCTGCTTTAAAAGCAATCGCAAAAAATCCAAACTTTAAGCTTGGTACAGTTGAACAAGATACAGTCGTATCTGCATACGGTAAATTAATTAGTAATTCTTCAAGCGATGTTGAAACGGTTCAATACGCATCGAATATTTTAAAGCAATACAATGATAATTATACTACTTATGTAAATGATCGAATGAAGGGACAAGCAATATACGATATGATGCAAGGTATTGACTATGATATACAGTCGTACTTAACTGAGGCTCGTAAAGAAGCGAATGAAACGATGTGGTATGGAAAAGTAGATGGGTTTATTAATGAAATAAATCGTATTGCTCTTCTAAATGAAGTAACGCCAGAAAATAAATGGCTCGTTAATAATGGCATTTATTTTGCTAGCCGTTTAGGGAAGTTTCATAGCAATCCAAATAAAGGATTAGAGGTTGTTACACAAGCAATGCATATGTACCCGCGTTTAAGTGA
This sequence comes from Bacillus cereus group sp. N8, assembly GCF_016483685.1. Lineage (NCBI taxonomy): Bacteria > Bacillati > Bacillota > Bacilli > Caryophanales > Bacillaceae > Bacillus > Bacillus cereus group sp. N8. Next base: position 1,838 of record NZ_JAEHBK010000009.1, read on the forward strand.
GCCATATTTTGTTGCGGTAGAACAAATTACAACAAATTATAATGGTAAAGATTATAGCGGGAATACAGTAGATTTAGAGAAAATACGTAAAGAAGGAAAAGAGCAATACTTACCAAAAACGTATACATTCGACAATGGCTCAATTGTGTTCAAAACAGGAGATAAAGTATCAGAAGAAAAAATTAAGAGACTATATTGGGCTGCGAAGGAAGTAAAGGCACAGTATCACCGTGTAATTGGAAATGACAAAGCGTTAGAGCCAGGAAATGCGGATGATGTATTAACGATCGTAATTTATAATAGTCCAGATGAATATCAGTTAAATAGACAATTGTATGGATATGAAACAAACAACGGTGGAATTTATATTGAAGAGACAGGTACATTCTTTACATATGAGCGTACACCAGAGCAAAGTATTTATAGTTTAGAAGAGTTATTCCGTCATGAATTTACTCATTATCTGCAAGGGAGATATGAAGTTCCTGGTTTATTTGGAAGAGGAGATATGTATCAAAATGAAAGGCTAACTTGGTTCCAAGAAGGAAATGCAGAGTTTTTCGCAGGATCTACTCGTACGAATAACGTTGTACCAAGAAAGAGTATAATTAGCGGATTATCATCTGATCCTGCAAGCCGTTATACAGCAGAGCGTACACTATTTGCTAAATATGGTTCTTGGGATTTCTATAACTACTCGTTCGCATTGCAGTCTTACTTATATACTCATCAATTTGAAACGTTTGATAAAATTCAAGATTTAATTCGTGCGAATGATGTGGGAAATTATGATACGTATCGTGAGACCTTAAGTAAAGATTCTAAGTTAAATAAAGAGTATCAAGAGTATATGCAGCAGTTAATTGATAATCAAGATAAGTACAATGTGCCGGAAGTAGCAGATGATTATTTAGCTGAACATGCACCAAAAGCATTAACAGAAGTGAAGAAAGAAATTAGTGAAACGTTGTCTATGAAAGATACAAAAATGACAAAGCATACATCTCAATTCTTTAATACATTTACATTAGAAGGCACGTTTACAGGTAGTGTAACAAAAGGTGAGTCAGAAGACTGGAAAGCAATGAGTAAAAGAGTAAATGAGGCCTTAGAACAATTGACGCAAAAAGAATGGAGTGGCTACAAAACGGTTACAGCATACTTCGTTAATTATCGTGTGAATAGTTCAAATGAATTTGAATATGATGTAGTCTTCCATGGTATCGCAAAAGATGAAGGAGAAAATAAAGCTCCGACGGTTAATGTAAACGGGCCTTATAATGGGGTTGTAAAAGAAGTAATTCAATTCAAAAGTGATGGATCAAACGACGAAGATGGAAAAATCATTTCTTATTTATGGGATTTTGGAGACGGCAGAACAAGTAAAGAAGTTAATCCAGTACATGCATATGAAAGAGAAGGAACTTATAAAGTAGCGTTAAGAGTAAAAGATGATAAAGGAAAAGAGAGTAGAAGCGAAACAACTGTTACAATTAAAGATGGAAGTGTAACAGAATCAGAACCAAATAATCGTCCAGAAGAAGCAAATCGTATTGGGCTAAACACTACTATAAAAGGTAGCCTTATCGGTGGGGATCATACCGATGTTTATACATTTAATGTCGCATCAGCGAAAGATATCGATATTTCTGTTTTAAATGAGTATGGAATCGGGATGACATGGGTACTTCACCATGAATCAGATATGCAAAATTACGCAGCTTACGGTCAAGCTAATGGAAATCATATAGAAGCAAAATTTAATGCAAGATCAGGTAAGTATTACTTGTATGTATATAAATATGATAATGGTGATGGAACATACATATTATCAGTAAAATAAATACTCTTCCAATGTATGTTTAACTTTACTTTTTGTGGAAAATAGTATATTATATAGATATACAATATATCGGTTATTTACTAGGAGGAGCCTGTCACAATAGGTTTCTCCTGTTCTTTTTTAGAGACCTGTCTTACAGGTTTTTCTTTAAAGGGTAAATAACTGAAAATTAAGATTAATAATCTTTGAAAGAGGTGGGGCATACACATAACAAAAAAGGGATTGTTTAAGAAAGGGGGATAAAAATGATTTTGTTCGGTTATCCACTTGAAACAATTTATTTATATGGATTTATAATTGCAACTATACTTACTGTTATTTATATTTTCTTTGGAGATATATTTGAATCAATATTTAGTTTTGGAGGCGGGTCTGTATCCGTTGTAACGTTGCTACTTAGTTTTTTCGCCATGTTATGTGGACTTAGTTATATAGGAGAATATTTATACTCCTATAACAGTCTCGTTATTTTCGGGGCCTCATTTGCTATATCTTTTATCGGTGTTTTCATAATGAAAATACTAATTTTAAAACCAATTGCAGAAGCAGAACAAAATACCGTACAGCGTATGGATGAATTTATCGGATGCAAGGGAGAAGTCATTACTACAATCCCTAGGGAAGGGTTTGGTGAAGTATTAATCTCCTCCCAATTTGGAAGTAATGCAATACCAGCTAGAACAATTGGAAAAAAAGATATTTCACAAGGAACTGAGGTCATTATCGAGGGAGTTCAAGATGGTGTTTTACTTGTACAAAACATCGCTTATTCTTTAAAGAAACCAAAATTATAAGGGGGAATTTACATGACGATTCCATTAATTATCGGTGGAGTTTTACTCGCAATTTTACTTCTACTCATTTTAGTATTCATTACGAAGTATCGTACAGTTGGTCCAGATGAAGCGTTAATTGTAACAGGGAACTGGCTTGGCGGTGGAAAGAATGTCGTTACCACTGATGATGGAAAGAAGATTAAGATTATCCGCGGGGGCGGTACATTCGTAGTTCCAATTATGCAAAGAGCAGAGCCTTTAAGCCTATTAAACTACAAATTAGAAGTTGGTACACGTGATACGTATACGAAGCAAGGTGTACCGATTACAGTAAATGGTGTTTCTATTATTAAAGTAGGATCGACAATTGAAGAAGTATCTACAGCAGCTGAACAATATTTAGGAAAAGAAACAGAAGAATTGAAAATAGAAGCGAAAGAAGTTTTAGAAGGGCATCTCCGTGCTATTTTATCTTCTATGACAGTAGAAGATGCTTATAGTAATAGAGAGCAATTTGCTCAAAAGGTACATGAAGTAGCTTCAACTGATTTGAAAAAGATGGGGCTTCGCATCGTTTCCTTTACAATTAAGGAAATAATGGATAAGAACGGTTACTTAGATGCACTTGGTCAGCCACAAATTGCGATGGTTAAACGTGATGCAACAGTTGCGAATGCAGAGCGTGAAAAAGAAGCACGTATTGAAAAAGCTCGTGCAGAGAAAGAAGCGAAAGAAGCAGAGTACCAGCGTGATGCACAAATCGCTGAAGCTGAAAAACATAAAGAATTAAAAGTACAATCTTATAAGCGAGAGCAAGAACAAGCTCGCGCAGATGCGGATCTTTCTTACGAATTACAACAAGCGAAAGCGCAACAAGGTGTTACAGAAGAGCAAATGCGCGTTAAAATCATTGAGCGTGAAAAGCAAATTGAGTTAGAAGAAAAAGAGATTGCGCGTCGTGAAAAGCAGTATGACGCAGAAGTAAAGAAAAAAGCAGATGCAGATCGCTATGCTGTTGAGCAATCAGCTGAAGCTGAAAAAGTAAAACAAATTAAAAAGGCAGATGCGGATCAATATAAGATTGAAGCTGAAGCAAGAGCACGTGCAGAAGAAGTACGTGTAGAAGGTTTAGCAAAAGCAGAAATTGAAAAAGCGCAAGGTCAAGCGAAAGCGGAAGTACAAAAAGCGCAAGGTACAGCGGAAGCAGATGTTATTAGGTTAAAAGGTTTAGCAGAAGCAGAAGCGAAACAAAAAATTGCAGAGGCGTTTGAATTATATGGTCAAGCGGCAATTATGGATATGGTTCTTAAAATGCTTCCAAGTTACGCGAAAGAAATTGCAAGCCCACTTAGCAATATTGATAAAATTACAGTTGTTGATACAGGCGGCGGTGGTAAGAATAGCGGTGCCGGAAAGGTTGCAGGCTATGCGACTGATTTAATGGCAACAATGCAAGAAACGTTAAAAGCTTCTTCTGGCATTGATTTAAAAGAATTACTAGAAGGATTCGCTGGAAAAGGTGCCGTGCAACAACTATCAAATGATAAACCTGTAGTATCAGTAGTAGAAGGTGAGAAAAAAGAAGTGAAAAAAGATAAAGAATAGTAAGACGGAAAGAACCTCTAGTAAATGGCAGTAGAATTACAAGAAATGATTGATAAATTTAAAGTGTAATAACAATTATTAAGAAACGAGGTAGTAATTTTACTTCGTTTCTTTTTTTATGTAGATAAAGATAAAGAAATATATAGTAACCGTGTTATGATTAAACGTGATAATAAAAAACTGTATTTTCTTTAAATTCTATCTTTAGTCATGTTAGGGGAATGGTTTTGAAATTTAAAAAATTAAAACTACAACCGAGAATTACATTAACTATTAGTACACTTATTCTTGTTGTACTTCTGTTAACGAGTTATTTATTTTATTACATATTATCTGAAACAGTAGAAGAGCAAATTGGCAAAAGGGCTTTGCATGTTGCGAAAACAGTTGCAGCCATACCAGAAATCGGGGAAGCTTTCCAAAAAGAAAATCCATCTTCTATTATTCAGCCGATTGTAGAAAAAATTCGAATTGATACAGATGCTGATTTTATTGTGGTTGGAAATAAAGAAGGGATTCGTTATGCACATCCTAAGAAAGATAAAATAGGCGAAGCAATGGTTGGTGGAGATAACAAAGGAGTGCTATTAGAAGGGAAATCTTACGTTTCGAAAGCAACGGGATCATTAGGACCTTCGTTACGCGGAAAAGTTCCAATCCGTAATCAGGATAATAAAATTATAGGCGTAGTATCTGTTGGGTTTTCAATGGATGATATTCATGGAGCGATAGAAGTATATGGGAAGCGTGTATTTTGGATTACAATAATCGGTTTGTTAATGGGGATAGTTGGTTCTATATATTTAGCTGGAAGCATAAAAAGAATGATGTTTGGGATGGAACCAGAAGAAATTTCATCTTTGTATGAAGAGCATAGTACAGTGATTCAATCTGTACGAGAAGGGATTATCGTAATTGATAAAAAGGGCATGATTAGTTTAGTCAATCAAGCAGCCTACGATATTCTTTCGCTAGACAAACAAAAAAATATCATTGGATCATTTATTTTAAATATAATTCCTAACTCATCCATACTGGATGTACTTCAAACTGGTGAAGAACAGTTTGATCGTCAATTAAATATAAAAGGGCAGGCTGTTATTGCTAACCGTCTACCTATTAAAGTAAATAATAAAGTAACTGGCGTCGTATCGAGCTTACGTTTGAAATCTGAAATGGATCAGTTAACAGCAGAATTATCTCAGACGAAGCAATATACAGAGGCTTTACGGGCACAAACACATGAATACAACAATTTATTGTATACGCTTTCAGGTCTTATTCAATTAGAGTCATATGAAGATGCCTTAGAACTTATTCATAAGGAAACGGCGGTATACCAAGATTTTGTTCAATTTATTATGAAGCGAATTCAAAATCCATGGCTAGGTGGAATTTTAATTGGATTCTATAATAGAGCACGAGAGTTGAAGATTGATTTTGTACTAGATCGAGAAAGTAGTTTAGAAAAGTTAAGTCCACATATTGAGAGCAATTATGTCGTTTCGATTTTAGGAAATTTAATTACGAATGCATTTGAAGCAATTGAAATAAGTCAAGAGTATGATAAGAAAGTTAGAATGTTTGTAACAGATATCGGCGAAGAAATATTAATTGAAGTAGAAGATTCAGGGCAAGGGGTTCATGATGAAATAATTACTAGCATATTCTATAAAGGTTTTTCAACGAAAGAAGGAGAAAAGCGAGGATATGGATTAGCAAAGGTAAAAGAGTTAGTAGAAGATTTAAATGGAAGTATTGCAATCGAAAAAGGGGATTTAGGTGGTGCATTATTTATTATTGCATTACCGAAAGAGAGAGGCGAGTTGTAATGGGTGAGGAGATTGAAGTATTGATTGTAGAAGATGATATTCGGATTGCGGACATTCATCGTCGTTTTACTGAAAAAATTGAAGGGTTTAAAGTGATTGGAACAGCAACGACCGGAGAACAAGCGAAAGAATGGCTAGAACTTGTGAAGCCACAGCTTGTTTTATTAGATGTGTACTTACCTGATATGCAAGGAACGGAACTTGTCACATATATTAGGCATTATTTACATGATACAGACATTATTATGATTACAGCTGCGTCGGAAACAGATGTAGTACGACATGCTTTACGAGGCGGAGTAACAGATTATATCGTAAAGCCACTTATGTTTGACCGATTTAAAGCAAGTTTGGAAAGTTACAAAAAAAAGATTGTGCAGTTAAAGAAAAATAATCAATTATCTACAGAACAAATTGAACATTTATGGTCTCAAAGGGGCGTGAAGGGAAATCCAATCGAATACGCTCCAAAAGGAATAGATCCTTTAACTTTAGCGAAAATAAAAAAGCATATGTTAACAGTTAATGAAGAAGGAATTACCGCAGAAGTGTTAAGCGCAATGGTCGGGGTAAGTCGATCAACAGCGAGGCGCTATTTAGAGTATTTAATATCTGGAAAGAAAGTACATGCAGAGCTTATATATGGAAGTGTAGGGAGACCGGAGAGAAGGTATTTTCTCGCTTCTTCATAACAAAAACAGTAGAGGATTACATCTTCTCTACTGTTTTTCACGTCTTATATTGGAATAATCCCAATTACAATTCCGGTAATCAACATAACCATTGTAGTTCCAACAGCCCAAAGTAACGTAAAACGTTGGTGTTCACCAAAATCAACTTTTGCCATTCCGACTAATAAATAAGTGGAAGCAACGAGTGGACTTAATAAGTGAACGGGTTGACCGAGCAGGGAAGCACGTCCCATTTCAGCTGCACTAATTCCGTAAGTGGCAGCAGCTTTCGTTAAAATAGGTAATACCCCGAAGTAAAATGCATCATTTGACATGAAAAATGTGAACGGCATACTAAGAAGAGCTGTAATAATTGGCAACTGTGGTCCAAGAGCATCTGGTATAAGAGTTACTACACTTTGAGCCATCGCATCTACCATTTTTGTTCCAGATAGAATACCTGTGAAGATTCCAGCAGCAAATACGAGAGAAACAACCGCTAAGACGTTTCCAGCATGAGAAGCAATACGTTCTTTCTGTTGTTCTAAGTTCGGATAGTTAATCATAACAGCAATAGCAAAAGCGACTGTAAATAAAACAGGTAACGGCATAACTTCTAGTATGAGACAGACGAGAAGAGCGACGGTTAATAAAAAGTTAATCCATAGCAGTTTAGGGCGTTTATGCACGGCAGCTTCTACTGTGGCAGCTTGCTCATCCATTGTTTGCATTTGTTTTAAATATTGTACATCCATAATGCCTAAACGTTTTCTTTCTTTTTTTCCAAGATAGTAGGCAACGAAAACTACCCAAATTGCACCAGCAATCATTCCTGGTATAAGTGGTGTAAAGAGCTCTGATGCATCTAGTCCAAGTGCACTCATAACTCGAGCAGTTGGTCCACCCCAAGGTGTAAGATTTGTCACACCTGCCCCTAACATAACAACCCCAGCTAATATAAGTGGATTCATTCCGAGACGTTTATATAATGGGTACATTGCGGAAACAGTAATCATATACGTTGTTGTTCCGTCCCCATCTAATGAAACGATAATAGTAAGAATAGCTGTACCAACAACAATTTTTAAAGGATCCCCTTTTACAAATTTTAATATTTTACTAATGACAGGATCGAATAAACCGCTATCAATCATAATTCCAAAATATAAAATGGCAAACATAAGCATAATACCGGTAGGTGCTAATTTTTGAATACCCTCTAACATCATAGGACCCATGTCTGCATAAAAGCCGCCAATTAATGCGAAAGTAATTGGAATTAATATTAATGCTACTAATGCTGACATACGTTTCGTCATAATTAAAAACATAAAGACAAATACCATTGCAAATCCAAGTAGAGCTAACATTTGATCTCCCCCTCAAAAAAATGATTACGCTTTCAAAATAAATCAAAAATTCAGAATAAGGTTTTTTGTTTATCATAAAAGCATCTATTCAAATGGTAAATAATTTGAAAAATAACACCATTAGAAGCATAATTTTTATTTTGGTCATATTGTTCACGAAGGTAATTTTGAATTTTTAAAAATATGATTTACTTCTAACAAGAATGATAGAATAAGGTGAAAATAGTGAAGTGCGAAGTAGGGAGTAGATTTTGAATGGAAACGAGAATAGAAGAAGTTTATAGTTCTTATGAGGGGAAAATAGAAGAGATTTTTGTTAATGAATCTTCTTACGTATATGAGTGGGAAAAATTAATGATGATTCGAAAAAATAACGGTGAGCTTGAAAAAGTCGCGGTCGGTATCAGTGGAAATATAAGATTAGTAAATGTAGAAGTTGGGCAGAAAATTAATACAGATACATTATTAGTTAAGTTAGAAGATGATTTATCAATTACAGGCTGTGAATGATGAGAGATGTGTAGAAATAGCTACACATCTTTTTTGTTTCCTATATTACAAAAAGCACATTGTTTTTTCACAAATCCCACACAAGTTTTTGATATTCTCCTTGTGGAGTATACGGTTTTTAGGGAGGAATAGTGATGAGAATAAAGTATGTTGTGCTTGCTATATGTTTATGTTTCTTATTTACGATAGTGGGATGTGGGAAAAAGGAAACAACAGCTGTGGCAATTGATGAGAAACATGATAAGTGTGATATTTGCCAAATTGGGGTAACGGATAATCAATTTGCAACAGAAATCATTTTAGAAAATGGAAAAGCTTTAAAGTTTGATGATATTGGTTGTATGTATAAATGGATGGAGATTAATTCAGGTGAAAAGACGAAAGAAAAATTTGTTCGAGATTATGATTCGAAAGATTGGATTTCGTTAGAAGATGCCACTTACGTATATGATAAAACAATAACGACACCAATGGCTTATAATGTAATTTCTTTTAAAAATAAAAAAGATGCAGAGAGTTTTGTATCTAACTATAAGGGGAAAGTTCTTTCGTATAAAGAGCTAACAGAGCATAAATGGGAAATGAATAAAGAGATGATGGGGAAACCGAAAACAGGGAATCACGGTGGGCATCATTAATAAGAGGATAAAAGGTGTAAAATATTTAAAAGAACGGTTACAATGGAATATAGTAACCTAAAGCAATCATTTATGTACTTTTTAGAAATGTATACAAATGCGGTAAAAACGTGCTAAACTAATTGCTTCGCTAATATAGGTTGAGAAACATCGATATAAGTTTAGGATAATCCGATTAAAGAAGGAATCTAAAGGGCTTATGGATAAATGTACTCAAGAAGAATTATTGTATGTGATGGAGGAATGGTTAAGAAAACATTATCTTTCATAGGAGCTGTAGTTGTGAGAAAACAAAAAATTTTATTATGTATGTTATTAGGACTTTTAATGACGGTAGTGGCTTGCGATAAGCAAGAAGAGCCAGAATCAAAACCGGTTCATGTGAAAAACGAAAAGAAAAAAGAAAAGCATAAGGAACAGGAAGAATTTAAAGAAGAAAAAAGTATAAATTTAATGGACAAACAGTTGCTACTTTCTGCGACGCTTGGAGACACAGAAACAGCTATGAAGCTGATCCAAGATGGAGCGAATATCAATGTAGAAGGTGACAACGGAGAAACGCCTGTCCTTGCAGCGACGTATCAAAATCATGTAGAGACAGTTAAAGCATTAATTGGTGCAGGTGCTAATATTGAAATTAAAGATGAGAAACAAAGCAATCCACTTCTTTATGCAAGTAGAGAAGGATATACGGATATTGTAAAAGTATTAATTAATGCAGGAGTTAATACGAAAGAAACGACTAAGTCAGGTGGAACAGCACTTATTTCTGCATCTGAGCGTGGCCATGTAGAGGTTGTTAAAGAATTGTTAGAGCATACAGATATTGATGTGAATTATAAGAATGAACGTGGTGGAACAGCTTTATTAGAAGCAATTGTATTAGGAAATGGTAGTGAAAGTCATAAGAAAGTAATTCAAATGCTTATTGACCACGGGGCAGATGTAAATATGGCCAATAAGGAAAATATTACGCCGCTGCAATATGCTGAAAAAAGAGGTTTTAAAGATATTGCGAATATGTTGAGGATAGCTGGGGCGAATGAAGTAGTACAGCCGCAACCACAACTGGCGGAATAACAAGTATGAAATAATCCCATTTAGATAGACAGAATGAAGAAGTCATTTTAGTATGATGGATTCAGTAATGTGTATTTAAATGGGATTTTTGTTTTGAAAAAATGGATGGATGCTATATCGAGGAGGCTACAAATGAAATTTTCAGAACTTGAGTTAATAGCAATTCAAGCAGAGGTTTTATTTGTTCATAATCAGGTAGGAAGAATAAAGTGTGTAAATGAAAATGGAAATCTGAAAGCACCACGTTTTTTTCTGAGCAGAACTCGTGAAGGGAATATAACGAGATATCATTATAAACTGCATGATGAAACGGTAAGTAAGATCGAGAAATTAATTCGAGAACATTCAAAACATATAGAGATAGCAAAAATCATTAAAGTATTAAATGAAGAGAGAGCGGTGGAGAATATTTGGGTGGGTCCTGCTTACATGTTTCCAAATAATTTAAATAAGCCAACTAGAACAATACAAATAACAGAGAAGAATAAAGAGCTTTTGCGAGACAATTTTCCTAATCTAATAGAACAGATGGAATGGAGGCAACCTTATTTTGCAATTGTAAAAAATAAAAAGGTAGTTTCTATATGTTGCAGTGCCAGAAGTACGCCCGTAGCTGCTGAGGCAAGTGTGGAAACTTTAGCGGAGTTTCAAGGGAATGGATATGGTGTTGATGTCGTTACAGCCTGGGCAATATCAATACAAGAAGAAAAGCGCATTCCGCTTTATAGCACTTCTTGGGATAACTTTGCTTCGCAAGCAGTGGCAAGAAAACTAAAACTCATTAATTATGGCATGAACTTACATATGGATTGAATTTTAAACATCGTTGCATTTTGTTGAAAAAATATTTATATATATAGATTAATGTAAAAGATGATGTGGTGAATATTTACGTTCGATTAACACCTAATTAACAATTTATCAAAACTGACTTAATAAATGCGTAATATAGTAAAGATAACAAAATAACTAGGGTAGAGAACATTTGAGAACACCCGCTTACATATAACGTGCCACTTTCTTAGGTGTGCTCTATTCCCTAGAGTTCAAATAAGGAGAAAGGTGTTCTATGTAAGTAGGTGTTTTTAGTTTGGATAAAAATAGAAAAGCTAGGTGGAATGAATGTTTAAAGAACCTTATATTGCGATGATAAAGGATTGGAAAGGGTATAAAGCATACAAAAAATTACCGAAAACAGTTTTTCTTATGACGGGTTCAATGCTGGAGTTACCAGAGCGTGTATATGAATTACAGAAACATGGACATGATGTATTTCTTCATTGTGATTTTATACAAGGTTTAAATACGAATGCAGAGGAAGCTCTTTTGTATATTCAAGATGTTATCGGAGCACAAGGTATTATTTCAACAAAGGGATCGACAATTCGAAATGCCAATAAAATTGGATTAAAAACGATTCAACGTATTTTTATTGTCGATACTTTATCTCTTACAAAATCAATTGAAAATTGTAAAACGACTAAACCAAATGCGGTAGAGATTATGCCTGGAATTATGCCTTCTATCATTAAACAGCTAGCAGGGGAAATAGAATTTCCTATTATTGCAGGTGGATTGATTCAAACGCGGGAAGATGCGGAAATTGCCATTCGTGCAGGAGCAAGTGCGATTTCAACGAGTCACTATGAAGTATGGATACAAGAAGAAAAAAGGAGTGCAACCTTGTGATCGAATTGAAAGATATTTCAAAGGTATATAAAAATGCGGAAGAGACAGCGGTTAAAGACGTATCGGTTCATATTAAGAAGGGAGAATTTTTTGTTTTAGTTGGACCTTCGGGATGTGGAAAAAGTACATTACTACGAATGATTGCTGGCTTAGAAGAAATTTCTTCGGGAGATTTAATGATTAATGAACGTGTTGCAAATGATTTGGAGCCGAAAGACCGTAATCTATCAATGGTATTTCAAAATTATGCATTATATCCACACCTAACTGTAGAAGAAAATATTTTATTTGGACTTAAGGTAAGGAAAGTACAAAAAGAAGAGCGACAAAAGCGATTAATGGAAGCTATTAAAATGGTAGGACTGAAAGAGTATGTGAAAATGAAACCGGGCCAATTATCAGGCGGACAAAGACAGCGTGTTGCGCTTGCCAGGGCAATCGTGAGTCAAGCACCGATTTGTTTAATGGATGAACCACTTTCAAATTTAGATGCGAAATTACGTGCGCAAATGAGAATTGAAATTAGAGAAATTCAGCAACGACTAGGAATTACGATGATTTACGTTACTCACGATCAAATAGAAGCGATGACTATGGGAGATCGTATCATGGTCTTAAATAAAGGAAGTATACAGCAAGTTGGAACACCGCTTGATATATATAACGAACCAGCAAACGAATTTGTTGCAAGTTTTATAGGTTCTCCTTCTATGAATATAAATGATGGAGAAGTGGATAAAGAAAAAGGCGTATTACATATAGGGCAATTGCAAATTCCATTATCTATTGGACAGTTAAAGCAATTACCAAAAGGAACAATTCGAGTGGGTATGCGTCCTGAGCATATTGCATTGTCTGAGGAAGGACAAGAAGTTACGCTACAATCTATAGAAGTATTAGGAAATGAATCTATATTAAACTTTGCGGTAAATGGTGTAACTTGGAGTGCGAAAGTTATCGGGCAGTTACTTCTGAACAAGGGTGACAAAGTAAAATTATTATTCTCACAAGATAAACTATGCTTCTTTCACCAAAATACAAATGAACGATTAAAAGTGATGGCTGAAGAAGAGTTGAAAGTGGTGGCGAAATAATGATTGAAGTAGGTAAGTTACCAGTTCAAACAACAGTGTCAAAAAAGAAGAGTTTATGGGGCAGAACGAAAGATTTAAGAATAGGATTATTGTTTTTGGCGCCATCTATTTTACTATTTTCGATTTTTCTTTTCTATCCATTGTTTAGGACGATTTACTATAGCTTTTATTTAACAGATATACATGGAGAAGCTAATCTTTTCGTGGGCTTAGAAAATTATCAATATTTATTTTCTGATCCTGCTTTCTACAAAAGTATAAAGTCAACGTTATTATTTGTTTTATATACAGTGCCTACTAGTATTATATTCGCCTTATTTCTTGCATTACTTGCAAATGGAAAAGTAAGAGGTATTGGGTTATTCCGTGTTCTGTTTTCTTCAACTATGGGAATATCGGTAGCTGCTAGTGCAGTGATTTGGTTATTTTTATTCCATCCAAGCGTAGGGCTATTTAATAATATATTAGCCGCTATGAATCTTCCTGCAATCGCATGGTTAACGAGTCCAGAATGGGCACTGTTTTCTGTATCGGTTACAACGGTTTGGGTGAATACAGGATTTGCATTTTTAGTTATATTAGGCGGTTTACAAAATATTGATACGTCTTTATATGAGAGTGCATCTATAGATGGTGCTAGCTATTTATATAAGCTTCGCCGCGTTACATTACCGATGCTATCACCAACTTTATTTTTTATCGTGACAGTAACGTTAATTAGTGCGTTCCAAAGCTTTGGACAAATTGATATTTTAACGCACGGTGGACCAAATGATGCAACGAATTTAATTGTGTACTCGATTTATAAAGAAGCATTTGTAAATCATCAATTTGGAACAGCAAGTGCACAAGCGATGGTATTATTTGTTTTCATTTTCATTGCTACATTACTTCAATTCAAGTTTGCTGAGAGAAAGGTGCATTATAAATGATCGTTAAACAGTGGAAACAAAATTTCCTATTATACATGCTGCTCATTATTAGTGCAGTAATGGTGTTTTTTCCTGTCCTGTATGCGTTTTTAATAAGCTTTATGACACCAGATGATATTCAAATGAGAAGATTATTTCCAACTCAATTTACTTTTGATAATTTCATTAATATTTTTCAAAAAGTACCGCTTTTTACATACTTATATAACAGTTTAATTGTATCGACAGTTGTTATGATTGGACAACTTATTGTGTCAAGCTTAGCGGCTTATGCTTTTGTTTTTCTCCAGTTTAAAGGAAGAAACGTAATTTTCTTCTTGTTTATTTCAACGATGCTTATTCCGTGGGAAGCAACGATGGTACCGAACTTTTTAACGATTCAAAACTTCGGGTGGATTAATAGCTTTGCTGGGATGACAGTACCATTTTTTGCAACAGCTTTCGGTATTTTCTTACTACGTCAACATTTTATGACGCTTCCGAATGAATTGAAAGAAGCTGCTTTTATTGAAGGGATTGGAAATGTAAGGTTTTTATTTAGCGTTGTAATTCCGTATTGTAAAACGAGTTTTATTACGCTTGGAGTATATAGTTTTTTAACAACATGGAATATGTACTTATGGCCACTCTTAGTGACCACTGATGAAAAAGTAAGAACAGTCCAAATTGGTGTAAAGCAGCTTCAGTCTCAAGAAGTTGCAACTGATTGGGGCAGTGTAATGGCCGGTGTTACGGTTATCGTCATTCCAACGTTGATTTTACTATTTTTAGGGCAAAAGCAATTACAACAAGGATTAACAAAAGGTGCAATTAAATAAGAGTACATAGGAAAAGGTGGAATTGAGATGAGTTTATTGAAAAAAAGTGCTGCTCTTTTAATGGCAGCCACAATGGCATTAACCGGGGTAGCTTGTTCAAATAGTAAAACAGAGGGTAAGCCTGAAGCACAGGCGAAAGTAGCTCCAGTTGAAAAGAATGGTGATAAAACTGTAATTCGTTTCTGGCATGCAATGGGTGGAAAAACACAAGGTGTACTAGATGGGCTTGTTGCAGACTATAATAAGTCGCAGAATAAATACGAGATAAAGGCAGAGTTCCAAGGGACATATGAAGAGTCTTTAACGAAATTTAGAACGATGTCTGCAACGAAAGAAGCACCAGCGCTTGTTCAATCGAGTGAAATTACAACGAAATATATGATTGATAGCAAAAAAATCACACCAATTGATAGCTGGATAAAAAAAGATAAGTACGATACTTCAAAGTTGGAAAAAGCAATTACAAATTATTATTCAGTTGATGGGAAAATGTATTCTATGCCATTTAATTCATCTACACCAGTATTAATTTATAATAAGGATGCTTTCGCGAAGGCTGGATTAGATCCAGAGAAAGCTCCGCAAACATATGCTGAGTTAAAAGAAGCGGCGAAAAAGTTAACGATTAAAGAAGGCGGAAATGTAAAGCAGTATGGATTTTCAATGCTGAACTATGGTTGGTTTTTTGAAGAGTTGTTAGCGACACAAGGTGCTTTATATGTAGATAATGAAAATGGTCGTAAAGATGCTGCACAGAAAGCGGTATTTAACGGAAAAGAAGGCCAAAAAGTATTTGGGATGTTAGATGAATTAAATAAAGCTGGTGCACTAGGAAAGTATGGAGCAAGTTGGGATGATATTCGTGCCGCGTTCCAGTCTGGACAAGTTGCTATGTATTTAGATTCTTCAGCTGGTGTTCGTGATTTAATTGATGCATCTAAGTTTAATGTAGGCGTTTCGTATATTCCGTATCCAGAAGATT
The DNA here is from genome assembly GCF_016483685.1 of Bacillus cereus group sp. N8. Lineage (NCBI taxonomy): Bacteria > Bacillati > Bacillota > Bacilli > Caryophanales > Bacillaceae > Bacillus > Bacillus cereus group sp. N8. Next base: position 17,678 of record NZ_JAEHBK010000009.1, read on the forward strand.
CAAAGCGAAATGGTGTTGTTATTGGTGGTGCATCATTATGGATGACGAATATGGTTTCAGAAGAAACGCAACAAGGTGCTTGGGACTTTATGAAATATTTAACGAAGCCAGATGTACAAGCAAAATGGCATACAGCAACAGGGTATTTCTCAATTAATCCAGATGCATATAATGAGCCGTTAGTAAAAGAGCAATACGAAAAATATCCACAGCTAAAAGTAACAGTAGAACAATTGCAAGCGACGAAGCAATCTCCAGCAACTCAAGGGGCATTAATTAGTGTATTCCCAGAATCAAGAGATGCAGTTGTAAAAGCATTAGAAGCAATGTATGACGGAAAGAATAGTAAAGAAGCTTTAGATGAAGCTGCAAAAGCAACAGATAGAGCAATTAGTATTTCAGCTCGTACGAGTCAAAAATAAGAGAAAGCCGCATCCTTTTTCAGGATGCGGCTTTCTTTATAGGGAGATAAGGGATCAAAGAAATGATGAAGTCTTATCTCTTTTATATGAGTAAAGGGTCTAGAATGAATTTTGTCTTTTTCATTATTTGTTTAACTCCATTGCAACCTGTTTCCCATTTACGAAAACCTCTGCCACCGCTACTACAACTTCTATCACTTTTTTCATATCTCATCTCTCCTTGTTTTTTGTTTCATTTCTTACTTTTAGTATAAGGAAATGCAGTAACTGCAACTATCGAATTGGATGACAAGAGACTTACATTGTTGTAAGGATAATAGTTTTAGTTTGTAATAAATGTGATTCGGAAATTTCTGTCTTTTTGAATTATAATTAGAAAGAGAATGTTTTAGAAAGAAGGGGATAATATGAAAAGAATTCTTGTTATTAGTGATATTCATGGAGAAATAGAAAAGTTCGAACAATTATTGGAAGAAGCTCACTACGATGCAAGACAGGATCAACTAATTTTGTTGGGGGATTATGTAGATCGTGGCCCGAATGCAAGTGCTGTCATTGAAAAGGTAAAAGAGTTAAAAGAAGAGGGAGCCTTCGTTTTAAAGGGAAATCATGAGGATATGATGATTAAGGCGTTAACGACAGATGAGGAACGTTCATGGAACCATTGGGTAAAAAGGAATGGTGGAGATAAAACGTTATATAGCTATGGATTTGTAGAAGAAGACATTGCCGTTAATGAGGAAAACTTCCAAAAACCGATTTTACAATCTCATATATTAGAGGAACATGTAACGTTTATTCAAGAATTAGATCATTACATTGAAACAGAAGAGTATATCTTTGTACATGCTGGTGTTGAGCCAATGAAACGAGTTTCTGAATCTGAACCATATACGTTAATGTGGATCCGTAATGAGTTTCATAGTGGGTATAGTGGCGAAAAGGTTGTTGTATTTGGCCATACGGAAACAAAGACGCTCCATGGAAATGATAATTGTAATGTGTATTTTGGGGATAACCGTATTATAGGGATTGATGGCGGTGCTGTGTATGGTGGCCAGTTAAATTGTTTGGAGTTGCCGAGTAAAAAGATGTATGTAGTAAAAAATTGAAAGCGATAAGTGAAATCTTATTTCTTTCAATTTTTTATTAAGCAAAATTTAAGAAAGAGCTTTTATAATAAAGGTTCAAAATTCTATATCAAGCAAAACCTTAGAAGGAAATAGTTGAAAATAAAATTACATAATATGATTACATTCTTTCGTTATGAAGAGAAGAAATGTAATAATAAAAAGAGTTGAAATAGATTGTGGAAGGTGAGAATATGCGCTTACTTGTAGTAGAAGATAATGCTTCTTTATTAGAGTCTATTGTCCAAATCTTACGTGATGAGTTTGAAGTAGATACAGCGTTGAATGGAGAAGATGGATTATTTTTAGCACTGCAAAACATTTATGATGCAATCCTACTTGATGTGATGATGCCAGAAATGGACGGATTTGAAGTGATTCAAAAAATACGTGATGAAAAGATTGAAACGCCAGTCCTGTTTTTGACAGCGAGGGATTCTTTGGAAGACCGGGTGAAAGGATTGGATTTTGGTGGAGACGACTATATTGTTAAGCCATTTCAGGCTCCTGAATTAAAAGCGAGAATTCGTGCTTTGCTACGCAGAAGTGGTAGTTTAACGACACAGCAAACTATTCGCTATAAGGGGATTGAACTGTTCGGAAAAGATAAAGACGTTCAAGCGGATGGACAAGGTATTAAGCTGACATTGAAACAATATGAGCTACTAGAGTATCTCATTCAAAATAGCGGTAAGATTTTAATGCGTGAACAAATTTTCGATCGTGTTTGGGGCTTTGATTCAGATACGACAGTAGCAATTGTAGAAGTGTATGTGCATCATTTACGTAAAAAATTAGAACCATTCGGTTATCAGAAAGATATTCAAACCGTTCGAGGTATTGGATATATATTAAAAGAACAATGAAAAAAGGAAGTATGTTTCAAAAAATACGCATTCGTCTGACTATATTAAATTCGTTAGTGTTTATTATATTAATTGGAGTGTTAGGAAGTTTAGTGTATTCATATACATCCAATAAAATTTATAAGGGAGTAGATGAATCGATAAAGGACTTTATTATAAAGATAACGAGAGAAAAGCCACTAGGACCTCCACGATTTGAGGTGGGTAAAGAATTACGTATAGGGGATTCAAAAGCTTTTTACTTAATATGGGACGAAAGTAAGCAATTGCGAGAGATTGATCCGAGAGTTCGAGATCGTAGTTTTCTGGAAGAAAACAAAATAAAGCTATCCCCCAAAAAAATTGGAGATTTCTATGATATAGAAATAAAAAGAAAAAGTTATAGAACCGTGGCAGTCAAAGAAACTATACGTTCGGGAGAGAATGTCACATTTCAAATATTACGTGAAACTACGACTGAAACAGAAGTACTGCGTACATTATTTTTAATTCTTGTTATTGGTTGTAGCATAGGAAGTCTATGTGCAATAGGAATCGGCTTTTTCTTAGCTGGCAGGGCACTCGTACCCATCCAAAATTCATGGGAAAAGCAGCAACAGTTCGTGTCTGATGCATCACATGAATTAAGGACACCACTTGCAGTTATTCAATCAAAAACGGATGTGTTATTCCAGTCACCATCCGCTACGATAGAAGAAAAGGCGATGGATATCTCTACAATTTCAAAGGAATGTAGGCGATTATCGAAACTAGTTAGCAATTTATTATTGTTAGCGCGTTCGGATTCTAATCAAATTGAGATGGATAAGAAAACATTTGAACTAGATAAATTGTTAGAGGAAATAGTAGATCCATATAAAGAAATTGCCTCTTATCAAGAAAAAGAGATGATATTAACAGTAGAACGTGACATATCGTTTATGGGTGATAGAGAGAGAATCCATCAAATGATGGTCATATTGTTAGATAATGCGATGAAGTATACGAATGAAGGTGGGCATATTCAAATTAATTGCATGCAAACGGGCGGTTCAATTCGTATACAGGTGAAAGATGATGGAATAGGGGTGAAAGAAGAGGATATTCCAAAATTATTTAATCGTTTTTATCAAGGTGATAAAGCGAGAAGTGCATCAGAAGGTGCCGGATTAGGCCTTTCAATCGCCAATTGGATTGTAGAAAAGCATTACGGAAAAATATCAGTAGAGAGCAAATGGGGAGATGGCACTTGCTTTGAAGTGATTTTTCCTAAAAACCAAAGAATATAAGTGAGAAGACGACCTTGTTTTTACAAGGTCGTCTTTTTTTAAGGGAAAGTTAAGGAATTGTTTATAGTATGTATTGCATATAGAAAGTTCGTTACAGGAAGAAACGATTATAGAAGTGTATTTGAGTAGATTTTATCAATCATAATGTTATCTCAAGCAGCGATGAGATGTATGTATAGTATTAAAAAAATTATGGGAATGATGGAAAAGACAGTGAAAGAGGGAGGAAGTAAATATGAAAAAGAAAATGATGACGGTATTCACTATTGGAGTAATGAGTTTAAGTATATTAGGGGGTGCCTCTCCTTCTGAAGCACAAAAAGGAAAGACAGATTACGCGCAGCGCAGTAAAGAACAATTAAACAATGGTAAGATACATGCAGTGCATACAGAAGAAAAAGCAGAGAAACTAGGTATTGAAACGGAAGGCAAAGAGCAAATCACGTTAGAAAAAGAAATTCATGAAACGGAAGTAGGAAGAGAAGCAGAACAGTTAGGAATTTCGATTGAAGGAAAAGATGTTGGGACTCTTTCAGAAGAAATCTATGAAACAAAAGTGAAGCAAGAAGCATCAAAATTAGGCATATCTATAGAGAATACATCGATTGTAAATTTAATTACTCAAATTAATACGATTAAAATTAATGAAGAAGCAGATAAATTAGGGATTTCGACAAATGGAAAAGAAATAGAAGACATTGAGGAAGAAATTTACGGAACAAAAGTAAGAGAAGAAGCAGAAAAGTTAGGTATCTCTCATAAAGAGAAAGAAATAGAAGAGTTAGTACAAGAAGTGTACGAACAAAAAGTACAAGAAGAAGCAAAAAAATATCATATTGATTTATATGGGAAAGATATATATCAAGTATTAAGAGAAATCAATGAACAAAAAGTAATTCAAATGGCGGATGAGCTTGGTATGGATAGAGCGAATTTGAATATTCAAGATTTGGCGGAGAAGATAAATCTTGAACAACCTGAAAAGGGAAAAGAGCTTAAGTTTGTTCCTATGGTTCAAACAGATGCTGATGCGTTTTATTCGTATTTAACGAATTAAAAAGGGCGTGAGGGTGATAGGAAAATGGAAGTGGTATATATGTATGGCCGTACTTTGTATAGGGATATGGGGTGCATATACAAATGGAATTACAAAGTATGTGGAGAAAGTAAAGGGGTTACTATTTTCAAGTATACAAAGTCAAAAACGAGCAGAGTTTAGTAATAACGATGAAAAAGTCATTTTATCAAATGTGCCTTTAATTCAGCAATTACCAGAGCTAGATAGAGGTTGTGAAGTGACGAGCTTAGCGATGATGTTACAACACGCAGGCGTTTCAGTAGATAAAATGAAATTAGCAAATGAAATAAAGAAAGTTGATTTTATGAACGATGGTGTACGTGGGAATCCGAATGAAGGATTTGTAGGGAATATTTATACCTTTTCAGAATCTGGATACGGTGTATATCACGGACCACTTTTTCAGTTAGCGAAAAAATATTTACCTAATAAAGCTGTGGACTTAACGGGGAAGAGTATAGAAGAGCTTTATAAGAGTGTAAAATCAGGGCAACCAGTAGTCATGATTACGAATGCAACATTTGCGCCATTAGATGAGGATGAATTTACTACATGGGAGACAAATAGTGGAGATGTTTCTATTACGTATAATGAGCATTGTGTAGTACTTATTGGATATGATAAGGAATTTGTATATATTCGAGATCCTCTCGAGGATAGCCTAGATGTAAAGGTACCGAGAGAAGACTTTGAACAGGCATGGGTACAGATGGGGAGCCAAGCAATTAGTTATGTGAAAAGTTCAAAGTAAAGTAAGGGAATAAGGGTATACAGATTATAAAGAAGGTTTTGTGAGAAGTGTTTTAAAGAAGCAAAATTGATAAGAAGAAAGAGAACTTCTATGTATGGAAGTTCTCTTATTTTGTAATTTAAACTTTGAAGAATAATTACATATGTAAAAATGCATAATCAATAAAAAAAATACGTGTTATTATTATATTTTGTTTCTAAAATTAATTGAGCAGCAGAAACAATGAAAGGTTTAGCAGGCGATGAAAATGAAGTAACGAATGCTGTTGGTGAAATTGAAAAGGCTACAGAAGAACTATAAGAAATTAAAGTATAATAACAGCAAATAAGTAAGGTGAAAATAATATCACCTTACTTATTTTTCTATTCAGCAATTAGGGGAGTTATTAACGGGATGAAAAAAAGAAAAAAACTATGGAATTTATGGAAAACGATTACATTATTAGTGTGTACAGTTGTAATTTTTTCTTTACTTGTGACAGATATATTAATTAGTCATAATGTAGAACGGACAACGGAGGAAAGCCAAGCAGAGAAAGCGAAAACAATTGCACACATTGTGGCGAATGATTCAGTTGTAATCAATGGTTTGATTGGGAAAGCAGATACTTCAGCAATCCAAACGTATACAAATAGGATATTAAAAAATACAGGTGTTCAATTTATTGTAGTTATGGATATGGATGGAATAAGAAAATCGCATCCAAATCCTCAAAAAATAGGTCATCATTTTATTGGGGGAGATGAAGGACCTGCATTGAAAGGGAAGGAACATGTATCGCTAGCAGAAGGAACTTTAGGTATTTCAATGCGAGTATTTGTACCAATATTTTCTGAAACAGGTGAACAAATTGGAGCGGTGGCTGTCGGTATTTCAGCAGATAATGTAAAAGAAAGGGTTAAGGAAAGTAGACATATTATTTATATTGGAGTTGGAGTTGGAGTACTAGTCGGAATTATAGGAGCAATATTGCTAGCTAGGCATATAAAGAAAAGCTTATTCGGTCTTGAGCCACACAGGATAGCGAAAATTCTTGAGGAAAGAAATACGATGTTACAATCTGTAAAGGAAGGTATTATCGCTGTAGATAAAGAGGCGAGAGTAACGTTAATTAATAATGAAGCGAAACGGCTATTTAAAAAAAGTGGACTGGAAGAAGATTTTATTGGTAAAGATGTTGAATTGTATATGCCGAATTCACGTATAAAAGAAGTGTTGCAAACAGGAGAGGTACAATTAAACGAAGAACAAAAAATTTATGGGATTACGATTGTTACTAATCGTGTTCCTTTATATGTAAAAGGAGAAATAGTTGGTGCAATTGCAACATTTCGTGATAAAACAGAAATTAGAAAATTGGCAGAAGAACTAACTGGTATTAGGCTATATGCGGAAGCTTTACGGGCACAATCTCATGAATTTATGAATAAAATGCATGTCGTATTAGGGTTAACGCATATGAAACAGTATGAAGAATTGCAGAAATATGTAAGTAGTATGGTATCAGAGCATCAATATGAAATTGGGGGGATTATGAAAAAAATTCAAAGCCCAGTATTTGCTGGATTTTTACTAGGTAAACTTAGTTACGCTAGAGAGAAAAATATAAAGTTAATTATAAAAGAAGATTCTTACTTACCAGAAATGTATGATGAACGTATCATTCATGAACTAATCACTATTGTCGGAAATTTAATTAATAATGCATTAGACGCAGTGACAAATTGTGAGAAAAAGCAGGTTGAAATTGGAATACAATATGGGGATACATTAATCATTACAGTACAAGATACGGGGAAAGGCATAAAAGAAGATGAAATTGATGCATTATTTATAAAAGGTTATTCTACAAAGGGTGATAATCGGGGGTATGGTTTGCATCTTGTAAAGGAAAGCATACAGCGAATAAATGGGGAAATTTATGTTCATTCATTGTTAGGAATGGGGACGACAATAACGATTGAAATACCTAAAGGTAGGGATGAGAGGCAAATATGATTAAAGTTTTAATTGTAGAAGATGACCCGATGGTAGCGATGTTAAATACACATTATTTAGAGCAAGTAGGAGGGTTTGAACTTGTTCATGCAGTTAACTCAGTTAAATCGGCGATAGAAGCATTAGAAAAATCACGAGTAGATTTAGTATTACTTGATATTTTTATGTCTGAAGAGACTGGATTCGAGCTTTTAATGTATATTCGGAATCAAGAAAAAGAAATCGATATTATGATGATTTCAGCTGTACATGATATGGGGAGTATTAAAAAAGCATTACAATATGGGGTTGTGGATTATTTAATTAAACCATTTACATTTGAACGATTTAAAGAGGCATTAACTATATATCGAGAAAAACTCACTTTTATGAAAGAACAACAAAAAATTAGTCAATCGGAATTAGATTCATTAATTTTGCAAAAAGAAAAAAGAGAATCTTTTGTTAATAAAGAACTTCCAAAGGGATTAACGAAGCAAACGTTGCAATTAATTTGGCAGAAGATCGAGTCGCTGAATGGACGAGCGTTTACAACAGATGAAATGGCACAATTAGTAGGAATTTCAAGAGTTTCTATTCGAAAGTATGTAATGTTTTTGACTGAAATTGGAGTGTTAGAAAACGAAATGGTGTACCAGCATGTGGGAAGACCTGTAAGTAAATTAAGATGTGTTGATCAAAATAAAATAGAGTTTTACGTATAAGCGACTTATTATAAGTCGCTTATACTTTTTTTAATTACAAAACCAATTACAAAACTTACAAAAACTATTTTTACTATTGAAAGCGTTTTAATATTGTTATTAAGAAAACAAGGGGGTGCCATATGGGAATTCAAAAGAATGTGGAAGCGGTATCATTTCCTGAGGAGAATGAGGTACAAAGAGAATCGTTTGCTTCTAAAATTATGAATGTAAAAATCGGTGTAATACCTTTACCGTTATATGTAGTATTGGCTGCTATTATTTATGGGGCATCTGTATATAATAAATTGCCAGCAGATATGATTGGTGGATTTGCAGTTATTATGATCATGGGGATTTTCTTAGGTGACATTGGGATGAGAATTCCAATTCTAAAAAACATCGGTGGTCCAGCAATTCTTTCGTTATTTGTTCCATCGTTACTTGTATTTTTTAACTGGATGAATCCAGCTTCAATGGAAGCTGCAACTATGTTAATGAAAAAATCGAACTTTTTATATTTATATATTTCTTGTTTAGTAGTTGGAAGTATTTTAGGAATGAACCGTAAAGTATTAGTACAAGGTTTCGTTCGCATGTTTATTCCTTTAGTGGTAGGGACGCTAGCTTCTATAGCAGTAGGCCTATTAGTAGGTTCACTATTTGGATTTGAAATGAAGCAGACATTCTTCTTTATCATTGTACCAATTGTGAGTGGTGGTATTGGGGAAGGGATTTTACCATTATCGTTAGCTTACGGTGATATTTTAAATGAGCCATCAGCAACATTTGTATCACAACTTATTCCTGCAGCTATTATCGGGAATATGTTTGCAATTGTGAGTGCAGGATATATGAAGCGTTTAGGTGAGAAGAAACCTGAGCTTAGTGGTAACGGTGTATTAGTGAAAACAGACAATCAAGCAGAATTACTAAAAGAACAAAATACAGAGAAGCCAATTGACTTCTCATTAATGGGAGCAGGTTTATTAATTGCATGTACGTTCTTCATCTTTGGAGGATTCGCTTCTAAGTTCATCGGTATTCCTGGGGCAATCATTATGATTTTCTCAGCAGCACTTGTGAAGTACTTTAAATTAATGCCAGCAAAAATGGAACAAGGAGCATTCCATTTATATAAATTTATTTCAAAAAATTTAACATGGCCGTTAATGGTCGGCTTAGGATTGCTATATATTCCGTTAAAAGATGTAGCGGCAGTTCTTTCGGTAGGATATGTTGTTGTGTGTGCATCAGTTGTTCTTACAATGGTAGCATCAGGTTTTCTTGTAGGAAAAGTGATGAAAATGTATCCTGTTGAATCAGCAATTGTAACGGGATGTCATAGTGGTTTAGGTGGAACTGGAGATGTTGCAATTCTATCAGCTTCAAATCGTATGGAATTAATGCCTTTTGCGCAAATTTCAACGCGTTTAGGCGGAGCGGCAGTGGTCGTAACAGCGACAATTTTATTAAAAATGTTTTCATGATCAAAACAAGCTAGCTATATTCGTATAGCTAGCTTGTCAAATTAAGGGGAGATTATAAGTATGTTAGAAAATCAAATTAATGAAAGATCATTGTTATTGCATAAAGAGTTAGTAGGGAAAATTGAGATTACAAGTAAAGTAGAAGTGAATTCAGCGGATGATTTAAGTCTGACTTATACACCAGGGGTAGCTGAGTCTTGTAAAGCAATTGCGGCAGATGAGGAAACAGCTTATGACTATACAGCACGTGGTAATATGGTAGCGGTCGTCTCAGATGGAACTGCAGTACTTGGTTTAGGGAACATTGGACCGAAAGCGGCTATGCCTGTTATGGAAGGGAAAAGTATTTTATTTAAGAAGTTTGCGAATGTAGATGCTTTCCCGCTATGTTTAGGTACGACTGATGTGGATGAAATCGTTACCCTTGTGAAAAATCTAGAGCCTACATTTGCAGGTATTAATTTAGAGGATATTGCAGCACCACGCTGTTTTGAAATTGAAAAACGATTAAAAGAAGAAACGAATATTCCTGTATTTCATGATGATCAGCATGGGACGGCTATTGTCGTTTTAGCAGCTGTTATTAATGCATTAAAAGTTGTAAGTAAACAAATGGATGATGTGAAAATTGTTATTAACGGTGCGGGTTCGGCAGGAATTGCAATTGGAAAATTATTATTAAAAGCTGGCGCAAAACACATTACATTAGTAAGTTTAGAAGGTATTGTTTGTGAAGGTGAAACGTGGATGAACGAAGCACAAGTAGAAGTTGCAAAGCGGACGAATCGCGAACATGTACGCGGAACGCTAAAAGAAGCGATTCATCAAGCTGATATTTTCATTGGCGTATCTGCTCCTAACGTATTAACGAAAGAACTTGTACAGACGATGAATGGGAAAGCGATTGTGTTTGCAATGGCGAATCCAATTCCAGAAATATTCCCAGAAGATGCATTAGCAGCTGGTGCAGCTGTAGTAGGAACTGGACGTTCTGATTACTCGAATCAAGTAAATAATGTATTGGCGTTCCCAGGAATATTCCGCGGTGCGTTAGATGTGCGAGCGACTGATATTACAGAAGAGATGAAATTAGCGGCAGCATATGGAATCGCTAACATCATTACGGAGGAAGAGCTTCATGCGAGTTATGTAATTCCAAATCCATTAGATAAAAGAGTTGTTCCAAGTGTTGCAGAAGCAGTAGCAAAAGCAGCCATTGATTCAGGAGTGGCGCAAATTACGAAAATGCCAAGTTATAAATAGTCAAAAGCAGCGCCTTAAAAAGGCACTGCTTTTTTTGAGATAAGAAATCAAAACAATGAAGAAGTGTAAATTTATTCAAGCCCCTTTCATTATTTATTTAATTCCATTGCAACTTGTTTACAATTTACTAAAACCTCAGTTACTGCTACGATCACTTCTATCATTTTTTTCATCTCTCATCTCTCCTCGCTTCATTTCTTACTTTAAGTATAAGAGAAGAGAGATAATCCAACTATCGAAGTACGTGACGTAGAAATTACATTGTTGTAAGGAAGTGTTTCAGTTTTGTCACTTTATTCGGCGTTGATTACAAACTGATCATAATATTTTTCATTCACATATATATTTAATACCCATAATCCAGAGGAAGGTAGTGACATTACGAGAGGGAGTTCCTTTATGGTTGTATCGACTGTATTTGAAGTAGTCCAAGTTTGTTTGGAAGTTTCTTTTTGAAAGAGTACTGGTGTTGGAGTTGTAGTTCCTTGTTTTAACGCGATAATAGACAGTTTTCCAGTTGGCATTTCAGGATCTAGGAAGAACCACATTATTTCATTTTGTTCATTTGCGATAATAGAGCTATCAGCCATTGCAATTTTTCCTTCAATGCCTTTTAAGGGCATTTTCCCCTCTGTAAAGGAAGGTGCTTCTTCCCAATTTACATCTTTTAAAACACTAAGATGAAAAAAGGAAGGTGCGTTAATTTGAGAGGATGACGTTTCTAGTACTTCTTTTTTAGGTACATTTGAATCTGGTTGCACTTGTGCGCAGCCAGTAATGAGGAAGGAGAAAAGTAGCATAGTTCCGATTTTTTTCATGTTGCCACACTCCTAATTTTTATTGTTAGTGTAATTGTATTTGCTAGAAAGCGGGACAATTCCTTTAAAGTATAAAAAGAGGTCGTAAGTTTTGTACGACCTCTTTTGACATTTTCTATACTTGTTCAGTTGTAAAGGTTGGCTCATTCTCTTTTTGCGGCATCGTTAAGAAAATAACAGAAAGAATGATACATACGCCGCCTAATAATTGATAGGCTCCAAAAGATTCATTTAGCCAAGCGATTGAAACGATGGCCGCTACAAGTGGTTCAATGCTAGATAAAATGCTCGTTTCTGTTGCTGCTAAATATTTCAGACTGCCGATATAAAGAAGGAAAGAAAGGGTGCCACTTATGATGATAAGAATAAGCATAGAAAAAGTTTTTGGTGTAAAAGTTTGTGAAAGCTGATTCCATTCAAACGAGCGATTACAAATAAGAAGGGCAATTCCACCGATTAACATCCCCCAGCCAATTACTACAGTTGTTCCGCATTCTTTAATAAGAGAAGCTGGATGAAGGGTATAGAATGCAAATCCAATTGCTGTTAATAGACCAAAAATAATGGCTTCTTTCGATAAAACAATATTTTCAATTGAACCGTTTGTAATAATAAAGTACGTTCCCGTTAGGGCAGTTATAATTGCGAGTAGTTGCATAGAAGCAGGGAATTTTCTTTGTCCAAATGCGACATAAATGGTAATAAGAACAGGACCTAGAAATTGAAATAATGTTGCTGTGACCGCATTACTAATATGAACTGTTTCGATAAAGGCATATTGCGCACCAAGCATGCCAAGAATAGAGAAAATTATAAGTTGTATAAAGTGTTTAGGGTGTTTCCAAATGTGAAATATGTTTTGTTTTTTAATAAGCAAGAAAGATAAAATGAATATTCCAGCGAGCAACAGGCGAATTGTCAAAAAATCAAGTGATGATACGTTAGTATGTTGAAATAGCCACTGAATCATGGGACCAGATAATCCCCATAGGGTAGCTCCTGTAATAATCATCATAAGTCCAATGCGTCTACCATTGTTCATTATCATGCATCTCCTCTCTAGTATTTGATTATTAATGCGTTACATGATAAAAGGAATTATATAGAACTTCTGGTACTGTAAAAAGTATCAGTTATGTGTTTTTGAGAGGGGTCAGTTATTGTGTTAGAATTAACGCCTAATTTAAATGCAAATAGTAAGACGGCATTGTATGTACAATTGTATGAGTATATAAAAAAAGAGATTAAAGATGGAACGATTCCGGCTTTTACGAAATTACCGGCTAAGAGGAAGCTAGCAACATATTTACAAGTGAGTAAAAATACAGTTGAAGCTGCTTATGAGCAACTTCTTGCGGAAGGATATATTGAGTCGATTTCTAGAAAAGGGTATTTTGCATGTGAAATCGAGCAAATGATTCATGCGGAAGCTAGCGAAGAGGTAATAGGAGAAGCGCCTTTTCAAGATAAGAAGTATAAATTTGATTTCACTCAAACGGGTGTGGATACTAATACTTTTCCGTTCCATGTATATCGAAAAATTACGAACGAGGTATGGCAATTTGAAAATAAAGATTTACTTTTTATTGGACATCCGCAAGGGGAGGTAAGTTTACGAGAAGCAATCGCGAGCTATTTGTATGAATCTAGAGGTGTACGATGCGTAGCTAGTCAAATTGTAATAGGAGCGGGTACGCAAATATTAGTAAAAATGTTATTTCAGCTGTTAAAGGGAAGTCGTTATGCAGTTGAGAATCCTGGGTACCATCGGAAAATGGTTGTTTTTGAGCAAGGGGAACAAAATGTCCAAATGTTATCTTTAGATGGAGATGGAATTTGTATGTCACAGTTAACTGATAGCCATGCAAATGTTGTATTTGTTACACCTTCGCATCAGTTTCCTTGCGGGATGATTATGCCAATTACGAGAAGAATGCAGCTTTTACAATGGGCGAAAAAAGAAGAGGGAAGATATATTATTGAAGATGATTATGATAGTGAATTCCGATATTCAGGAAAGCCGATTCCGGCGCTGCAAGGGTTAGATAGAGATGGGAAAGTAATTTATATGGGTACGCTGTCTAAAGCGCTATTGCCATCATTACGGATGAGTTATATGGTGTTGCCAAAACCGCTCATTAAGCAGTATCAGGAGCAATATTTATTTTATACACAAAGCGTTTCAAGAATGGATCAAGAGGTCATTAAGAAATTTTTAAATGATGGGCATTGGGAAAAACATATTCATAAAATGCGCGTTGTGTACCGAAAGAAGAGGGACCGCCTTGTTTCGGTAATAGAAAAATATTTTTCTAATGGAGTTGAAGTAATAGGAGAGGACTCTGGCCTACATATTTTATTAAAAGTGCATAATGGGATGGAAGAGAAAGAGTTAGTGGAAGCTGCAGCTGAAAGGAGTATTAAAGTATATCCTGTTTCGATGTATTATAAGGAAAGGACTTCCCCCGAAAATACAGTATTGCTTGGATTTGCGACTTTATTAGAGGAAGAAATTGAAGAGGCCATCCAATTATTATATACAGCATGGTTTACAAGGAAGTAAAAAAACATCCTCATAAATGGAGGATGTTTTTTATTATTTTTCTTCATCTAGGAAAAGAACCATATGTTCTTCATCCCAATATTGTCCGTTATATTTTAATGAACGTTCCTGCACACCAAATGTTTTAAATCCTAATGACTCATAAAGTTTTTTTGCACCATCGTTGCCAACAACAACATCGAGCATAACTTGCTCTACTTCTAGAGATTTAGCAAGTTCAAGACATTCCTTAATAAGTGCTTTTCCTGCTCCAAGTCCGCGTGCTTTTGGAGACACGTATACTGAACCAATTTTCGCTTTATGTTCTTGTTTTACATATGGTTTCGTTTCCAGTGTTGCAACTCCGATTAATTCCCCATCTTTAAATGCACCTAGTGTATAGTTCTCATCTTGTGCTAATTTTTGGGCTTTATATTCAATAGCACACTCTTTATTAATAATATCTTCATAAGAAGAGCTGAAAGCTTCCGGGTTTTGTTTTAATCCTTCTACTCGAAGTTCTAAGTAAATTTCTGCTTCGTCTTTTGTTAATACATGGATATCCAATTATATCACCCTCCAAATCTTTTACAGTTGTACCTATATTTTATATTGAAATAAAAATAATTTCAAAAGCTTAGCTTATATGAGCTGGTTTTATAAATAAAATAGCACCAGTAGTGTTTACTACTACTGGTGTTTTCACGCATATATTATTCAAATGGTAATTCAATTATAAATTCTGTTCCGACTCCTAATTCGCTTTTAACTTCGATAGAACCATTATGAAGTTCTACAATTTCCATTGCAACAGCTAGTCCAATACCTTTTCCACCTGTAGCCCTTGTTCTAGATTTATCGACACGGTAAAAGCGATCGAAAATGTGTGGGATATCTTCTTTTGGAATACCTTCACCTTCATCTTGTACACTTATTGTAAAAGTATTCACACTGGTTAGTACACGTATTGTGATAGAAGTATTTTCTGGCGAATGTTGATAGGCGTTGTGTAATAAATTTAACATCACTTGTTCCATACGCCTTTCATCTATACAAACTTCTAAATCATTTTTACAGTATACATGAATTTCTATTTGTTTGTTTGTTAATGTTGTTTTTGTTTTTTCAACCATTCGTTCTAAAAATGGTCTAAGGGGCATTTTTTGTTTTTTAATAACGAATTGATGTTGCTCTAATTGTACGAGCATAAATAAATCTTGTACGAGATCAGTTACACTATCCGTTTCATCCTCGATGATTTGTAAATACTCTTCACGTTCTTCCTTCGTTAAAGAATCTCTCTTTGCCACTTTCGCATAACCTTTCATATAAGTTAGTGGAGTTAGTAACTCGTGTGCTACACTGGCAAGAAATTCGTTTCGCTCTTTTTTCATATATGTAAGTTCACTAGACAGTTCCTCAATTGTTGTGGCTAAACTTCCAAGTTCATCATTTCGTTTAATCCCTAATTGAACTGGTTTGTTTAATTTTGACATTTTTTCTGTTGCTCTTTTCATCTTTATAAGAGGATCTGTAATAACTCGAGAAAAAACAAAGACAGAAATAGTTGTTAAAATAAGTGTTAAAATACTCACGATAATGAATTGATCCATGAGTTTAAGGAGCATATCTTCTAAGAAGGATGTTTTTAAGAACATGTGTAATTTGCCTTGAAAGTCTTTTGTGTCAATTGGTGTTACTGTTGAGATGAATTTTGATTTTTTCCAATTCTTTTCTACTATTAATCCCCCCCTTTTAACCGGGGGGATTTTACAATGAAGTTGTTTTTGCATATCTTTTGTTACTGTTTCTGAGGTCGAAGTGATTTTTCCATTACTGTCAGTTATAACAATGGCTATATCAGAATTAGTAAGTGCTTCTGTTTCCATTAAATCTTCAGCGGCATCTTCAATAGAGAAGCCGGAAGGGACAGGGCGATTGAAATGTTCAGCACGTTTTTTCTGCTCAGCGTCTTTGCCGTAGTTGCTCCATTTTGCACGCCGTTCAATCGTATCACGATAGCGATTTCCTTTCTCTAAAAGAGCAACGGTTTCTTCTTCAACCCGCATTTTTGAAAGGCTTTTATAAAAAGATACGAAAGCAATTGTTTCAATACATAAAGCTAATATTAAAAAGTATGTCCCAACTTTAAGGGAAAGTTTGCTCATTTTCTCACCATACCTTATTTCATATAAAGGGCCAGTGGTCAACTATTGTCCACTGACCCAATTAATTATTCACTTTTCCATTTATATCCGACTTTATAGACAGTTTCTAAGTAATCTTCAACTGGAAATCCTTTTTTGCGTAACTTATCCCGTATATTACGAATATGTGAATCGATAGTTCTGTATTCGATGTCTGTTTGATAGCCCCAAATCTTCTCGATTAAATCGTCTCGGCTGTAAGCTCGGTTTGTATTTTGTAAAAATAGTCCGAGCAACGAAAACTCAATAGGAGTTAGTGAGATTTTTTCATTATAAGCTGTAACAGTATGTTTCGTTTTATCCCACTCAATACCATTGAAGCTAACAAAGCCATCTTTCTTTGTGCGGCGTAATATAGCCTCGATTCGCGCGACTAATACATGTTCATCGAATGGTTTTGTAATATAGTCATCTGCTCCCATTGTTAGGCCTTTGACCATATCGTAGTTTTGGTTGCGAGCTGTAAGCATAATAATTGGAACGTTGGAAATTTGACGGATTTGATAGCACGTATCCCATCCGTCCATATTTGGCATCATAACATCTAATAAAATAATATCGAAGTCCTTCTGTTCGATTAATTCTAGCGCTTCAAGGCCAGAAGTAGCTTTCATACAAAAATGGCCGCGAGGACTTAAGAACAGATCTAATAATCGTAACATACGTTCTTCATCGTCTACCAATAAAATTTTCACCATAATCTTGTGCACCCCAAACTATTCATTCTACTTGTATAGTTTACATGAAAATAATAAAAAACTCTTTTTATGTGATTAAATGGATGGCTGATTTTTTCAATCAGGGCAATTGACATAAAAAATGCACTAGTTTTGCACAACTATTTTTTATAATAGAAAACGTAGCGACACAAATACCCTATGTTGCGACATAACGTCATGTCATTTTATTTATAAAATGACAATTCCATTCTATTGTGTATGTGAGATAGAGAGGGTTTTCGTATTCACCTCGCATCGGATAAGAAAAATTTCCTATCTCACACTTTTTTTAAAAGGAGATTGTACACATGAATAAACAAGTAGAGCATTTACAAAAAGAAAAGCAAGATCGTAATGCGGTTGTAATGTGTGTTGCGGTATCTATGCTTATTATGATAAGTTGTGTAAATAAATTTTTCGGGATTTTATAATAGAAAAAAAGCTTATTGCCTCTTAAGGAGCAATAAGCTTTTTTTATGTATTCTATATAATAAACCAAGGTAAAATTGCTAATCCAGAAGTTACAATTGCTGTAGTACATATTAAAAAGATAGCTCGTTTGTTTTGTTTCATGTCATATTCTCCTCTACATATCAATTGCATCATGCTATACGTTCATTTAATAATCAGCGGGAGATGGATCCTCCTTGCTGAGTAAAGTTTCACTTTATCCCGCTATTCGCGGGCAGTAAGACTTCCATCTCAAAATTCAGTGGGGGATGGAGCTCCCCACTGAGTAAAGCTTCATTTTATATTTTTAGTATAACGAATGGAAAGGATTGGAACGATCGATAAAGGTGACATGAAGATTACATTGTTGTAATGAAAAAAGCATCTTAATTAATAAGAAGATGCTTTTGAAATGTTATATTAAAATGTTAATTATTTAAGAATAAAACCATATGCTCTTCGTCCCAATATTGGCCATTATGTTTTAAGGACCGTTCTTGCACGCCGTAAGTTTGGAAGCCGAGAGACTCATATAGTTTTTTTGCAGCAGTGTTATCGGCAACAACATCAAGCATGAGCTGTTCTACATTTAATTTATCGGCATTTTCAATAATCGCTTTAATTAAAGCTCGTCCTGCGCCGAGACCACGTGCTTTTGGAGAAACAAAAACGGAGCCGATTTTTGCCTTATGCTCTTGCTTAATAAATGGCTTTGTTTCTAGAGTAGCAATACCGACTAAATCATTACCTTTGAAGACACCTAGAGTATACTTATCCGGATTGCTTAATCGCTTTGCCATGGCAGCGACAGGGTTTTCATGTTTAAGAACATCTTCATAAGAAGAGCTAAAAGCCTCAGGGTTTTTCGTTAAACCTTCCATACAAACTTTCAAATAAATTTCTGCGTCCTCTGTTGTTAAAAAGCGAATTTCCATAGTTGTAACCTCCTTGGTTGATCCTAATTTAATCCATTAACTCTATAAGAATAAGGGTAGCTAAATACATTCTGTGATTATTCTTTCTTAATTTGTAAAAGAATGAAAAGATATATGCTACTATGTTTTCATTTTTATTTATGTAATGAAATTATATATTAACTTTGTTAACTATTCAAGTGTTAAATATATTACATTTTTATAACTAAAAAACACCTCCTCAATTGAGAAGGTGTTTTTTAATTATTCGATTGATAACCATCGATTCGTTCTGGATGTGTATAAATATTGCAAGATTCATTTCGAATGAATCCTACTACGGTAATGCCTAAATCGTGAGCGAGTTGCAATGCTAGCTTAGTTGGAGCTGATTTAGATAGGACAATTTCGCAACCGATTTTTGAAACCTTTAACAAAATTTCAGATGAGATGCGTCCGCTAAACGCGATGATTTTCCCTTGAACAGATATATTGTTTCGTAAACAATGACCGTATATTTTATCTAGTGCATTATGTCTTCCGATATCCATTCTTGATATGAGAATATTTTTTCGATCGCATAACGCGGTATTGTGCACACCACCTGTTTGGCGAAATGTAGTTGAAGATTGTTGTAAGGAAGTCATTAGGTGAAAACATTCTTCTGGAGTAATAGATATATGTATATCGTGTAACTCTTTTGCTTTTGCGGCATCATTGACGAAAACAAAACCTTGTCTACTTTTTCCGCAACAAGAAGTTACGTATCTTTTATTATATAAAGTTTGATAGAGCGGATTAATTTTTGATGATTTTACATGGGCAATTCCGTTTTCCTTTTGGACCCATAATTCTTCAATATCTTTATAAGAAGAAAGAATTCCTTCAGAAATTAAAAAACCAATTACCATATCTTCAATGTAATTAGGCGTGCATACAACGGTTACGTATTCTTCGCTATTCAACTTAATTGTAATAGGAAATTCTGTCACAACATCATCATTTTGTTTTGAAAATGTACCGGATTGATAGCGTACAATCGTATACGTTTCTTGAGTAGGCCCCATATTAAATTCCCCTTTATATGTATTTTTCCCCATATTTATCATAAAACATCGGAAAAATAAAAGCATCTACTATCAGAAAGATGGCAGATTATTTTGGTTATTATTGTATATGTACGATATAATAGATTTGTAGAATAGTGACATTTTCAAGCTTGCGTAGCTATACCTTATAACATCTAGAATCGACTTCATAAGAAAAGTATTTGGGCAGAGCGTTTCAAAAATATGTACAGAAATACGTTTTTGAAAACGGATTCATAATCGTATTGTACAGTGAGTTGTAAGGGGAGGGGAAACTATGACAGAACAGACAGTCCGTGTAACCGTTGATGGGAAAGAACTTTTTGCATCAGGTGAAAAGACGATACTCCAATTATTTAATGAAAGTAATTTAGAACATCCTCAAATTTGTCATGTACCAGAGGTAGATCCTATTCAAACCTGTGATACATGTATTGTAGAAGTAGATGGGAAGTTAATGCGTGCTTGTTCAACGCAAATAGAGAATGGTATGCATATTGAAAGACAGTCTCAGCGTGCAAAAGAGGCGCAGACTGAAGCAATGGATCGAATATTAGAGAATCATTTATTGTATTGTACAGTATGTGATAACAATAATGGTAACTGTAAAGTCCATAATACAGTACATATGATGGGGATTGAAGAACAGAAATATCCGTATGAACCGAAAGTAAGTGCATGCGAAGTGGATACATCGCATCCATTCTATCGATACGATCCAAATCAATGCATTGCTTGTGGGCAGTGTGTAGAAGTATGTCAAAATTTACAAGTTAATGAAACGTTATCAATCGATTGGAGTTTAGACCGTCCACGTGTTATTTGGGACAATGGTGTAAGTATAAATGACTCATCTTGTGTGAGTTGTGGGCAGTGTGTAACAGTATGTCCGTGTAATGCGTTAATGGAAAAAACAATGCTGGGTGAAGCAGGATTTATGACAGGATTAAAACCAGATGTGTTAGATCCAATGATTGATTTTGTAAAAGATGTAGAACCTGGATATAGCAGTATTTTAGCGGTTTCAGAAGTAGAGGCTGCGATGCGTAAGACGAAAGTTAATAAAACAAAAACCGTTTGTACATTTTGTGGTGTAGGTTGTTCATTTGAAGTATGGACGAAAGATCGTCAAATCTTAAAAGTACAACCTGTTTCAGATGCACCGGTTAATGGTATCTCTACATGTGTAAAAGGTAAATTTGGCTGGGATTTTGTAAACAGTGAAGAGCGAATTACAAAGCCGTTAATTCGCCAAGGGGATATGTTTGTTGAGGCTTCATGGGAAGAGGCTCTTGAAGTTGTTGCATCTAATATGCAACATATTAAATCAGAATACGGTAGCGATGCATTTGGTTTTATTTCTTCTTCTAAAGTAACAAATGAAGAAAACTACCTTATGCAAAAACTAGCCCGTCAAATATATGGAACGAATAACGTAGATAACTGCTCGCGTTATTGCCAATCTCCAGCGACAGACGGTTTATTTAAAACTGTCGGTATGGGTGGGGATGCTGGAACAGTAAAAGATATTGCTGAAGCAGGTCTTGTTATTATTGTTGGTGCAAATCCAACAGAAGGTCACCCTGTACTTGCAACTAGAGTAAAGCGTGCTCATAAATTACACGAGCAAAAATTGATTGTAGCAGACCTTCGTAAACATGAAATGGCAGAGCGTGCTGATATATTTGTTCACCCGAGTCAAGGGACGGATTATGTATGGCTTGCTGGTATTACGAAATATATTATTGATCAAGATTGGCATGATAAAAAGTTCATAGCTGAAAATGTAAAGAATTTTGATGAATATAGCAAAATGCTAGAAAAGTATACGCTTGATTATACTGAGAAAATTACAGGGATTTCTAAAGATAATCTTAAAGAGATGGCTCGTATGGTATATGAAGCAGATGGTACTTGTGTACTTTGGGGAATGGGTGTAACTCAAAATACAGGAGGAAGTACAACGTCAGCTGCAATTTCAAATTTACTGCTTGTTACGGGCAACTATCGTCGTCCTGGTGCAGGTGCGTATCCGTTACGCGGACATAATAACGTACAAGGTGCTTGTGATATGGCAACATTACCGAACTGGCTTCCAGGTTATCAAGCGGTTTCAGATGATGTGCATCGTGCGAAATTTGAAAAAGCATACGGTACTACCATTCCGAAAGAACCGGGACTAAATAATATCGCAATGTTACTAGCAGCGGAAGAAGGAAAACTGCGTGGTATGTATGTTATGGGAGAAGAAATGGCTTTAGTAGATTCAAATGCCAACCATGTACAACATATTTTAGCGAATTTAGACTTCCTCGTTGTTCAAGATATGTTTTTATCGAAAACAGCTCGTTTTGCCGATGTTATTTTACCGGCAGCACCAAGCTTAGAAAAAGAAGGAACATTTACAAATACAGAACGCCGTATTCAAAGATTGTATGAAGTATTGAAGCCACTTGGTGATTCTAAGCCAGATTGGTGGATTTTACAAAAAGTAGCTCGTGCACTGGGCGGAGACTGGAATTATGGAAGTCCGAGTGAAATTATGGATGAAATTGCATCGCTTGCTCCGTTATACTCACAAGCAACGTATGACCGTTTAGAAGGCTGGAATAGTTTATGTTGGGGTAGCCATGATGGTAGCGATACACCATTATTATATGTAGATGGATTTAACTTCCCGGATAAGCTAGCTCGTTTATCATTAGATGAATGGGTACCGCCAGTAGTAGCACCAGATGAGTATGATTTACTATTAAATAATGGCCGTATGCTAGAGCATTTCCATGAAGGGAATATGACGAATAAGTCGGCTGGCATTTTATCTAAAGTGTCTGAAGTATTTGTTGAAATTTCACCTGAACTTGCTAAAGAACGTAATGTGAAAGATGGTGGTCTTGTAGAATTAGCATCACCATTTGGGAAAATCAAAGTACAAGCGCTTGTTACAGATCGTGTAACTGGAAATGAGTTATATTTGCCGATGCATGCGACAGTAAATGAAGAGGCAATCAATATTTTAACAGGAACAGCAACAGACATTTATACGTGTACACCAGCTTATAAACAAACGATGGTGAAACTGCGCGTATTACGTGAAAAAGGGAATCGTCCGTTACCATCTTCAAACCCGAGAGATAAAAAACGTCATCCGCAAAATGGTGTTGAAATCGAGCAAAAGTGGCAAAGAAAACAATACGTATCACTTGTGGACCAGAATTAGGGGGCGGAGATCATGGCAAAAGAGATTACTTTAATTAAAAAGAAGGTTGTAACAGAAGAAGAAAAGAAACAGCAAGTAACAGATGAACTGTTAAATGAGCTAGCTGAAAATAGAGAAGCAGTAGAAGAGACGATGCAGCTGTTAGGACAGTTGCAAAAAGCTGGAATTTTAGATGCAGCAATTAGTTTACTTGCTGCAAAAGAAGATGTTTCCAAAATAGCTGTTGAACAATTAAATCGTGAGCCAGTAAAAAATGCATTAAACAATATGATGGGGGCAGGAGAGGCATTATCTTCAGTGGACCCAGAAATAACGAAACAAATAACATCTAGTTTAGTCACTGGATTACAATTTGCAACGGATGAGCTGAAAAATGGAAAAAAAACAAAAGTGATGGATTTCTTTAAAGTATTAAAAGATCCAGATATCAACAGGGCGATAACATTTGGTTTTAGTTTCTTAAAAGCATTTGGACAAGGACTAGAGAAAAAATAGAGTGAGTGAAAAAAGTGATGGAAGTAGCCATCACTTTTTTCATTATATGTATAAGAGTGTTCATGTTAAGCGGAATATATTATTATTAAAAAGATGGATTGAAATTGGAAATGTGGAATCCATCTCAAATATAGTTTTAGAATGTGGAGGAATATATGCAACACCGTAAAAGACTATCTATACCAGGAGTAATGAGACATTCCTTTCAAACTGTACAATTTGCTTTTTGGAATGTGCTAACATTTCAGCTCTTCTATAAATTGTTAGCTGCAATCGTATTTATCCCCCTCTTAGGTATTATTTTCAATAAGTTATTGTACTTTGGTGGTTATGCAAATGCGACAAATGATGAATTAGTAGCATTTTTGAAAACACCATATGGGATTTTGGCGATTGTAATTTTATCGATACTAGCATTGTTTCTCATTTTTACGGAATTTGCAGTGCTTATTATCATTTCGTATTTCGCTCATAAAAGGCAAAAGGTAAGATTACGTCCGATTTTGTATAAAACAGTAACGTATTTACCTTCTCTTTTTACATATTGCTTACCAGGATTTGTGTTGTATGCAGTTGTACTATTACCGCTATTAAGTATGGGATATAAATCTGCATTGATTCCTGAAATTCAAATTCCTAATTTTATTACAGGTGAACTATTTAAGACGACAATGGGTCAGGTTGGTTATTATGCTTTCTTTGCTGTAGTTGCTTATTTAAATCTTCGTTGGATTTTTGTGTTACCTATTATTGTATTAGAAGAAAAACCATTTCGCACGGCAGCACGTAAAAGTGCGAACTTAGTAAAAGAAAGCTTTTTTAAAGTGTTGTTCTTTTTAGTAGGAGTTTTCATCTCTGTAGGAATGGTCTTTCTTTTATTTATAGGAGTGTATTTACTCTGTTTATGGGGCGTATACGAATTTACGAACCCAGAAGGGACATTTGCGCTATTAGCGGAGTCAACGATTTCAGTCTTCTTAACGAGTACATTGTATTTATTTAGCTTCATTATGACGCCGTTTTATATTATGGCGTTAACAAGATTATACTTACAGAAAGTTTCGGTTGAAGATGTTTTATTAGAAGAAGGATTAGATTATTCAAAAACAAAAGCAGATAAATGTTTCTTTAAAAAACACCGTTGGAAATTTATTGGTGTATATATCGTGGGGATTATTACTGCTGGAATGGTCGTTGCCTTCATTGTGACCTTTATTTCAAACACATATAAAGAACCAATTATTATGGCGCACCGTGGATATATATCAAAAGGTGTAGAGAATACGAAAGAAGCAGTACAAGGTGCCATTGATGCAAAAGCAGACTATGCAGAAATAGATGTTTTGCAAACGAAAGATGGCGAACTAGCGGTCATACATGATTTGAAGTTGAAACGTCTTGCGAATGCGAATGTGCATGTATCGGATTTGACGATGGATGAGCTAAGAAAGCTTACTCTTAGTCAAGATGGATTCTCGGGACAAATAAGTACACTTGATGAGATCATTAAGCTTGCAAAGGGCAAAATAAAACTTAATATAGAAGTGAAACTTCACGGTAATGAGAAGGATTTCGTAAAGAAAGTACTAAAAACAATTAAAGAGAACGATTTTGAGAAACAATGTGTAATTCAAACGTTACATTACCCGCTTATTAAAGAGTTTAAGCGTGCAAATCCGGATATAAAAGTAGGGTATGTATTGTTTGCAAGCAGGGCTAATTTAAAGAATGTACAGGCGGATTTCTATGTAGCAGAAGAATATATGTTAAATAAACGCCTAGTGAAAGAAGCGAGAAAGCTAAATAAACCACTTTACGTATGGACAGTAAATGATATGGAAAGTTTAAAGGCATATTATAAGTTAAACGTGGATGGTATCATTACCGATTACCCTGAAGACGCACGCGAAACAATTAAGATGTTAAAAGAGCAAGAAGATCGTGAAAGTGATATGTTTGATAAAATTACTGAAACGACAGAAGATTTATTTTCAAAGTTATTTATAAGTTATCCAGCTGCTGGCTAAATGCTAGTAGCTGTTTTTTTATGAAAAGAATATATTTCTAAAGTATTGTACAAAGTAATAAGTGTATATGTATACGTAACTACTTAGTTTTTTTGCATTGTTACATTATTGTCAAATAATAAATAATTACTATGCGTTTTGAATGGATATAATGTAAATAGAGTGATAGATAATGGAATGGCACGGATAATCCAATAGAATCAATGTTTCGTATATTTACACTATTCTAAATATATAAACTTTAAAAAAAAAGTATGTTAGCGTTTTCATAACTTTTAAGTTATGCTAGAATAAGGACATAAGTTATTAATTATTACAAAAAGAAAAAAGAATTCCTTTTTTCTGTTAATTATAAGGGGGCATTTCATTATGCGTATTGGGGTACCAGCAGAAATTAAAAACAACGAAAACCGTGTGGCAATGACACCAGCAGGTGTTGTACATTTAATTCGTAACAATCACGAAGTATTCATTCAAAAGGGTGCAGGTTTAGGATCTGGTTTCACAGATGCTCAGTATGTTGAAGCGGGAGCAAAAATTGTTGATACAGCTGAAGAAGCTTGGAACATGGAAATGGTTATGAAAGTTAAGGAACCAGTTGAAAGCGAATACAAGCACTTCAGTGAAGGTTTAATCTTATTCACATACTTACACTTAGCTCCAGAACCAGAATTAACAAAAGCGTTAATCGAGAAGAAAGTTGTTGCTATCGCATATGAAACAGTACAATTAGAAAACCGTTCATTACCATTACTTGCACCTATGAGTGAAGTAGCTGGTCGTATGGCTGCACAAATCGGTGCGCAATTCCTTGAGAAAAACAAAGGCGGTAAAGGTATCTTACTTGCAGGTGTACCAGGAGTTAAACGTGGTAAAGTAACAATTATCGGTGGTGGACAAGCTGGTACAAATGCTGCTAAAATTGCAGTTGGACTAGGTGCGGATGTAACAATCATCGACTTAAGCGCAGAACGTCTTCGTCAATTAGATGACATTTTCGGAAACCAAGTAAAAACTTTAATGTCTAATCCTTATAATATTGCAGAAGCTGTAAAAGAATCTGATCTTGTAATCGGTGCAGTATTAATCCCAGGTGCAAAAGCACCAAAACTTGTAACAGAAGAAATGATTAAATCAATGGAACCAGGTTCTGTTGTTGTAGATATCGCGATTGATCAAGGTGGTATTTTCGAAACAACTGACCGTATTACAACTCATGATAACCCAACTTATGAAAAACACGGTGTTGTTCACTATGCAGTTGCAAACATGCCAGGTGCGGTTCCACGTACATCAACTCTTGCATTAACAAACGTAACAGTACCATATGCAGTACAAATTGCTAACAAAGGCTACAAAGAAGCATGCCTAGGCAACACTGCATTATTAAAAGGTATTAATACATTAGAAGGCTATGTAACATTCGAAGCAGTTGCAGAAGCTCACGGTGTAGAGTACAAAGGTGCTAAAGAATTATTAGAA
This sequence comes from Bacillus cereus group sp. N8, assembly GCF_016483685.1. NCBI lineage: Bacteria > Bacillati > Bacillota > Bacilli > Caryophanales > Bacillaceae > Bacillus > Bacillus cereus group sp. N8. The sequence goes on from NZ_JAEHBK010000009.1 coordinate 44,589, forward strand.
GCAGAAACAGTATCTTGCTAATAGAAGCATTATACAAAACAAAATCGAACAATATATAAAACAACATGATAAGAGCTAAGAGATAATACCTCTTAGCTCTTCTTGGTAAAAGGGGGCATTCATCGTGGCCAACCTATTTAAAAAGAAATCCGTTACGCAATTGTTAGGGGAAAGTAAAAGTAAAACTTTGACGAAAACGCTAGGGGCATTCGACCTAACAATGCTAGGGATTGGTGCGATAATTGGTACAGGAGTTCTAGTATTAACGGGATTAGTAGCAGCAAGAGATGCTGGTCCAGCAGTTATTTTTTCATTCATGATTGCAGCAATTGTTTGTGGATTTGCAGCTTTATGTTATGCAGAGGTTGCATCTACACTTCCAGTTTCAGGTAGTGTATACACATATTCATATGCAACAATTGGTGAGTTTGTTGCCCATTTAATGGGATGGACATTGTTATCCGTATATGTCGTAACAACTGCCGCAGTAGCTGGCGGATGGACAGGTTATTTCAATAATTTAGTGAGCGGATTGGGACTTGAAATTCCAAAAGCATTGTTAACGATTCCATCGCAAGGTGGTATGGTGAACTTACCCGCAATTATCGTTACGTTGGTGATAACTTGGTTATTATCACGAGGTACAAAAGAAAGTAAGCGTGTGAATAATATAATGGTATTAATTAAAATTGGTATTGTTGTTTTATTCATTGCAGTTGGTGTATTCTACGTGAAACCAGAAAACTGGATACCATTTGCACCGTACGGCATAAGTGGAGTCTTCGCTGGAGGAGCAGCAGTATTCTTCGCTTTCTTAGGATTTGATGCATTAGCAACTTCTGCTGAAGAAGTAAAAAATCCGCAACGTGATCTACCGATTGGTATTATTGCTTCATTAGTCATTTGTACAATCATTTACGTTGTAGTTTGTCTTGTTATGACAGGTATGGTTTCTTACAAGGAATTAGATGTACCGGAAGCAATGGCTTATGTACTAGAAGTTGTAGGACAAGATAAAGTGGCTGGTGTAATTGCTATTGGAGCTGTAATTGGTATTATGGCTGTAATTTTCGCATACATCTACGCTACGACACGTGTATTCTTCGCTATGAGCCGTGACGGTTTGTTGCCAAAATCTTTTGCGAAAATTAACAAGAAAACAGAAGCACCAACATTTTCAGTTTGGTTAACAGGGATTGGTAGTGCTTTAATTGCTGGATTTATCGATTTAAAAGAATTGTCGAATTTAGCGAATATTGGAGCGTTATTAACATTTGCGATGGTTGGTGTAACTGTCATCATTCTTCGTAAAACGCATCCGAAATTACAACGTGGATTTATGGTACCACTTGTACCAATCTTACCGATTATTTCAGTTGCATGCTGTCTATTCTTAATGCTAAATTTACCATTAACAACATGGATTTACTTCGGTATTTGGTTAGCAATCGGAGTGGTTGTATACTTTGTTTATTCGAAAAAACATAGTCATTTAAAAGACGATGGAAGTTCGCAAGATAGTTTAGAAAAAGCTAATTAAAAAAAGCTAAATAAAAGGGATATAAGATAGTAAGCCTTGTGCGTCTAGGGAACGCGCAAGGCTTTTTATTATGTAAATATAAAGGGAATGGATATGGTTTTATAGAATTTTGTATGTCGTAATATGCAAAAGGGGTGTAAGAATGAGAATAAAAGAAGATATAAAAGTTGTCGTTGGAGCAGAGGGATACAATAATAACCCTGGTTGGTTACATACGAATGAAGAAGAATTAAATTTATTAAAAAGAGCAACGTGGCTTAATAAATTTCAGCTTAATTCTTTATCAGTAATTTTAGCGGAACATGTATGGGAGCATTTATCGTACGAAGAAGGAATCGAAGCGGCAAAAATTTGTTATGAGTTTTTAACGGAGGATGGATATATTCGTTGTGCAGTACCAGATGCATTTTTTCCAGATGAAGAATATCAGGAAGGTGTACAAGTAGGCGGACCAGGTCTATTAGATCATCCAGCGGCAAGCCACAAAATCGTTCATAACTATAAAACGATCACGTCCATGTTTGAATCAGCAGGTTTTCAAGTGAGGGTTTTAGAATATTGTGATGAGAATGGTGAGTTTCATTATAATGATTGGGATGAAAAGAAAGGATTCATTTATCGATCGAAACGTTTTGATCATAGAAATCAAGATGGTAAATTAGGATTTGCTTCATTAATTGTGGATGCAGTGAAAGGTAATAAAGTGAAACTTTAATCAGTGGGTGGCTTCATCGCCACTGATTATTAGCCTTCATCAATCGGGCTTTTACGGGCAGTTAATGTCGGGTAAATAAGAGAAGGATGCACGATAGTTTTCGTGCATCCTTTTTGTATGAAGAGTATGATGGATGCGGAGAATATTGATATGTGCATGTTGAAATGTGAACGAAATTGTCAAAAAAATCTTTCGGATTTTATTGACACATATGAGTAGGCGCTCATATAATAAAAGTATAAGATATATGAACAGTTGTTCATATGTTCAATTAAAGAGGTGAGCTATAATGGCTGAAAATAAAGTAGAAACACCGCAGGAAACTTGTTCTCAAACGGTAATTCATGAGGAAGTCGTGGATCAAGTGAAGCAAACAATTCCGACGGATGAAAGTTTAAGTAAAGTAGCAGAATTATTTAAAGTATTAGGTGACCGTACACGTACGAGAATATTACATGCATTATTTGAAGCTGAAATGTGTGTTTGTGATTTAGCTTATTTATTAGGAATGACGCAATCTTCAATCTCACATCAGCTTCGTGTATTAAAGCAAGCAAAGCTTGTAAAGAACCGTAAAGAAGGAAAGGTAGTTTATTATTCATTGGCTGATCAACACGTAATTCATATCTTCGAGCAAGCGTTTGAACACGTAAACGAGGAAGAATAAAAACGCGAGGAGGGAGAACGATGGCAGAAGCATTAGTGAAAAAGAAACTTATGCTAGAAGGCTTAGATTGTGCGAATTGTGCAATGAAAATTGAAAAGGGTGTTGGGAATATAGAGGGAGTAACATCTTGTTCTGTAAACTTTGCAACTAAGACGATGGTTTTAGAAACAGCACAAAATAAAGAAACTGAAGTTGTGACAGAAGCGAAACAGCTTGTTACAAAGTTAGAACCACATATTAAAGTGCAAGAAGAGCAAAAAACAAAATCGGCAAAAGAAGTTTTTATATTAGAAGGTTTAGATTGCGCGAACTGTGCAATGAAGATTGAAAATAAAGTTAAGGAAATGCCGACAGTTTCAGAAGCAACTGTTGATTTCGTATCAAAGAAATTACGAGTAGAAGTTGCGAATAAAAGAGAGTTAGAATCGACTGTAGAAGATATAAAAAATGTCGTTCAAAAGTTAGAACCAGATGTGAAAGTTGTTCGTGAAGAAAAGAGCGGCCATGACCACGGACATAGTCACGACCATGGTGAAGCAAATGTGAAAAAGATGATAGGGCGATTAGTAGTCGGTGGAATTTTGACAGGAATTGCTGCCTTAGCTGATTTACCACAAATGATAACAATTCCGTTATTCGTCCTTGCGTATTTATTAATAGGTGGAGATATCGTTTGGAGAGCGGTAAGAAACATAACTCGCGGCCAAGTATTCGATGAAAACTTTTTAATGGCAATTGCAACTGTAGGAGCTTTTGCAATTCAACAATATTCAGAAGCTGTTGCGGTAATGCTATTTTATCAAGTAGGGGAACTATTCCAAAGTATTGCAGTAAATCGCTCGCGAAAATCAATTACTTCATTAATGGATATTCGTCCTGATTATGCGAATGTAAAGGTTGGAAATGAAACGAAACAAGTATCACCAGAGGATGTGCAAATTGGTGATTATATTATTGTGAAACCAGGTGAGAAAGTACCGTTAGATGGGAAAGTAGTTGAGGGAACATCAATGATGGATACTTCAGCACTTACAGGTGAATCTGTACCGCGTGAAGTAGAAGTTGGTAATGACGTATTAAGTGGTTTTGTAAACCAAAATGGTGTATTAACAATTGAAGTTACAAAAGAATTTGGTGAATCTACTGTATCAAAAATTTTAGATTTAGTACAAAATGCAAGTAGTAAAAAAGCGCCGACAGAAAACTTTATTACGAAATTTGCTCGCTATTATACTCCTGTTGTAGTTATTACAGCAGCGATTATGGCGTTTATTCCACCGCTTATTTTAGAAGGTGCTACATTCTCCGAGTGGATTTATAGAGCTTTAGTATTCTTAGTTATCTCTTGTCCATGTGCGTTAGTCGTATCCATTCCTCTTGGATTCTTTGGAGGTATTGGTGGTGCATCTAAAAGTGGGATTTTAGTAAAAGGAAGTAACTATTTAGAGGCATTGAATGATGTGAAATATATCGTCTTTGATAAAACGGGTACATTAACAAAAGGTGTCTTTAAAGTTACAAAAATGGAGCCAAGTGAAGGTACTACTAGTGAAGAACTGTTAGAGTATGCAGCGTTTGCCGAAGTATATTCAAATCATCCAATCGCACAATCTATTCGAAATGCATATGGAAAATCAATCGATGAAAATAGTATTGAAGACTATAGTGAAATTTCTGGTCATGGTACGGTTGTAAAGGTACAAGGAAAAGAAATTTTCGCAGGTAATGCTAAATTAATGAGAAAAGAAAACATTACATTTAAGCAACCAAATACAGTAGGTACACTAGTTCATGTTGCTGTAGATGGTAAATATGCAGGTTATATTGTTATCTCTGATGAGGTAAAAGAAGATTCAAAACAAGCAATTCAAAAGTTAAAAGAACTAGGTATTAAGAAGACAGTCATGTTAACTGGTGATGCAAAATCAGTTGGTGAAGCTGTTGGTAAAGAATTAGGTTTAGATGAAGTGCATGCCGAATTATTACCACACCAAAAAGTAGAAGAAATCGAAAAAATTGATGCAGCAAAACACGGTAAAGAAAAGATTGCATTCGTCGGTGATGGTATTAACGATACGCCAGTATTAGCGAGAGCGGACGTTGGTATTGCGATGGGTGGCTTAGGATCGGATGCAGCGATTGAAGCTGCAGATATCGTTATAATGACTGATGAACCTTCAAAAATTGCAACAGCTGTTAAAATTGCAAAACGTACACGTAGTATTGTATGGCAAAATATTATATTTGCATTAGGTGTAAAAGGGCTAGTTTTATTACTTGGTGCCTTTGGTATTGCAACAATGTGGGAAGCGGTCTTCTCAGATGTTGGTGTGACATTACTTGCAGTTTTAAATGCAATGCGTGTACTACGAGTGAAAGATTTATAAAAAAGAGGACGCAACCCGCGTCCTCTTTTTTATCGGTTATTTTGTCGAAATTGACTTAATAAAATAATATCAAATATTATTTTAGTTTTGAATAACGCAATATTGAATTTTACGAATAAAAAATATTCTTCTTGTTATTTTAATATATTTTTTACAAATATCCATATAGTATTGAAAAAACAGAGAAGGAGGAAACTTCTCTGTTTATTTTTGTATGTTTTTTTCAACTTGTTCGCGAACAGTTTGAATATAATTCATTTTATGATCCCAGCACTCTTGGCTTAAATCGACGGGATACTCTTCGGGGTTTAAAGTTCGCATGTATTCTTCCCAAAATAGAGCGAGACTCTGTTCGTTATATTTTTGAATATCTAATATACTTGGTAGTTCATATGTTCTTTCACCGTTAACGAAAATGTCTTTATGCAGTTCACGTGCTTCAAAGTTTGTCACGAATTTACTTATATATGTGTGAACGGGGTGGAACATTTTTAAGCGTTCTTCTTTTTCGGGCTCTTCAGAATCTAACGCAATATAATCGCCTTCAGCATGATTATTAACCCTGTTGACTATACGATAAATTCGTTTAAGCCCTGGAGTTGTAATCTTTTCAGGGTTAGATGAAATTTTAATCGTGTCATTTAATTTCCCGTCAGTATCTTCAATCGCAACTAGTTTGTAAACAGCCCCTAATGCTGGTTGCTCAAAGGATGTAATTAATTTTGTTCCAACACCCCATACGTCAATTTTTGCTCCTTGAGATTTAAGGTGCATAATTGTGTATTCATCTAAATCGCTAGAAGCAATAATTTTTGTATTTGTAAATCCAGCCTCATCTAGTAATATTCTTGCCTTTTTAGACAAATAAGCCATATCGCCACTATCAAGACGAATGCCATAGAAATCAATGCGATCTCCAAATTCTTGTGCGACACGAATCGCATTTGGAACACCAGATTTTAATGTGTCATATGTATCAACGAGAAAGACACATTTTTTATGAGTTTCAGCGTATTTTTTAAACGCGACATATTCATCGCGATACGCTTGAACGAAAGAGTGAGCATGTGTGCCGGCTACAGGTATCCCGAAGCGTTTTCCAGCACGAACGTTGCTTGTAGATGAGAAACCACCAATAAAGGCAGCTCGTGTTCCCCAAAGGGCAGCATCAAACTCATGAGCGCGTCTTGTACCGAACTCTAAAAGCTCATCATTATTTGCAGCGTGCTTCATACGTGCAGCTTTTGTAGCAATTAATGTTTGGTAATTTACAATATTTAAGAGGGCGGTTTCAATTATTTGTGCCTCACCGAGTGGTGCATCAACCCGTAATAAAGGCTCATTATTAAAAACAACTTCACCTTCTTGCATACTACGAATCGTTCCAGTAAATTTCATGTTTTGTAAATAATGAAGGAAGTCTTCTTCAAATTGCAGCTCTGCTAAATAAGCGATGTCACTTTCGGTAAAACTGAAATTTTCTATGTACTCTACAATTTTCTCAAGACCAGCAAAAACAGCATAGCCGTTTTCGAATGGAAGCTTTCGAAAGTATAAATCAAAAACAGAACGGCGATTATGAATACCATCTTTCCAATATGTATAAGCCATGTTGATTTGATATAAATCTGTATGTAAGGCGTAACTATCGTCTTTATAATGATTCATTGCGAAAACACCTCCGTAATTTGGTTATAGTATACCAATTTTTCCCCTTGCGTAGCAAAGAAGTAATAGGGAGTGAAGTCAAGAGAGAAAAAAATGAAATAATGCATATTTTTTAGAAAATTTACATTTATCAATTTATATTTCTCTAGATTTTATGTATTATTAGAGTAATGGGGGTAATGAGAATGGAGGAGGACAATGCAACAAACATTAGAAAAAATAGGCAAGCAAGTTTTTTATAAACGGCTACAGCAAAAAATGACACAAGAAGAATTATGTCAGGGCATTTGTTCTGTCTCATACTTAAGTAAGATCGAAAATGGAAAGATAGAAGCATCAGAAGAGATTCTACAATTGCTCTGCACAAGATTAGAGATTGCTGTGACGGATTTGAGAGATGTAGAAGAAGATGTGAAGGTGAAGTTGGATGAATGGTTGAATGCGCTAATTCATTTGGACAAGCAACAAGTAGAGCGCATATACGAAGAGTTGCAAGGTGAAATGAAGCATGTTTTGGATTTTGAAATTATAAACTATTATAAGTTACTTTATACGCGATATTTAATTATGAAAAGGGATATTTCTGTACTTGAAGAAGAGTTAGATAGACTGAAAAAGGTTTATAAGAAATATTCACCTTTTCAAAAGATGCTTTATACGTATAGTAAGGCTATATTACTTAGTTTGCAATATAAGCATAAGGAAAGCTTGGAGTATTTAATTGAGACGGAAGAAATGGCTAGAGAACAAGGGTATTTTGAAAATGGCATATATTATAATTTGAGTCTTGCATATAGCCATCTAAATATACCGCATTTAGCCATGCATTTTGCTCATATTGCTATGGAAGGGTTCCGTAACGAATATAAATTTCGTTATGTGATCAATTGTCAAACAATTATTGCTTTAAGTTATGTGGAAAAAGCGCAGTATGAAGAAGCTTTAAAGATTTATGAGAGTATATTAAGAGAAGTAGATTCTTTTGCGGAAAAAGATATGATTAAAGCTATGACCTTAAATAATATGGGGGAATTATACCATTATAAAAATGAGCATGATAAATCTAAAAACTATTTTCTTCAAAGTTTCGAATTGCAGAAGGCTGTCAATATGAATTATATTGAAACAATTTATGGACTGGCTAAACAATGCATTCATCTTAAACGTTATGAAGAAGCGCAGGAATGGATAGAAAAAGGAATTGATTGCTCACGTAGTGATGAAAAATATAATAAAATGATTTATTCGTTCTGTATATTTAAGTATAAATATTTTGGAGAATCTCAAGAGTTTAAGAGATTTTTAGAGAATGAAGCTATTCCATTCTTTAAAAGTGTAGGTAGTATGAAAGAATTGAAAAATGCTTATTTAGAATTAGCAATGTATTTTGAGAATGAATTTAAGTATGAAGAAAGTAATAAATATTATAAAGAAGCGATTAAAGTGTTGGAAGAAAAGGAGGAATTGAATTGAAAAGACGTATATATGGTGTGGTAGGGATGGGTTTAGTGGCGATGTTGTCTTTAGGAGTTAACTATTCTAATCCAGATATATATGGAGTAAAATCCCTGAAAGAAGGATCAGTGAATTATTCCAATCCGGATATATATGGATTGAAGTCTTTACAAGAAGGAAGTATACAATATTCTAATCCAGATATTTATGGTTTTAATTTTTCGGAAAAAAGAGGTATAAATTATTCTAATCCCGATATTTATGGTTAAGAAAATATTGAAAAACCCCTTTCCAATCGGAAAGGGGTTTTTCAATATTTGTTCCTCAAAATTCTACAAAACTTGAGAAAAAAGTTATTTGAATTTTTAGTATATTAATAGTGAAAACATAATGCTAATATGAAATTACTCTTTTTCAAAAAAATTTATTAGGGGGAATGTTAGATGAAAAAGAAGAGTTTAGCGTTAGTGTTAGCGGCAGGAATGGCAGTTACTACGTTCGGAGGGACAGGCTCTGCATTTGCGGATTCTAAAAATGTGCTCTCTACTAAGAAGTACAATGAGACGGTACAGTCACCTGAGTTTATTTCCGGTGATCTAACTGGAGCGACTGGTAAGAAAGCGGAATCTGTTGTGTTTGATTACTTAAACGCGGCAAAAGGTGATTATAAGTTAGGGGAAAAGAGTGCGCAAGATTCTTTCAAAGTGAAGCAAGTGAAAAAAGACGCTGTGACTGATTCAACAGTAGTACGTATGCAACAAGTTTACGAGGGAGTACCTGTATGGGGATCTACTCAAGTAGCTCACGTAAGTAAAGATGGTTCTTTAAAGGTATTGTCTGGAACAGTTGCGCCTGATTTAGACAAGAAGGAAAAGTTGAAAAATAAAAATAAGATTGAAGGCGCAAAAGCAATTGAAATCGCACAACAAGATTTAGGAGTAACACCTAAATATGAGGTAGATCCAAAAGCGGACTTATATGTATATCAAAACGGTGAAGAAACAACATATGCATATGTTGTGAATTTAAACTTCTTAGAGCCAAATCCAGGAAACTATTACTATTTCATTGAAGCGGAAAGTGGTAAAGTATTAAATAAATATAATAAACTTGATCATGTAACGAATGATGATAAGTCACCAGTTAAACAAGATGCTCCTAAACAAGAAGCGAAAGCAGCTGGAAAACCTGTAACTGGAACAAACAAAGTAGGGACAGGTAAAGGGGTATTAGGAGATACGAAATCAATCAATACAACGTTATCTGGATCTTCTTACTATTTACAAGATAATACGCGCGGAGCAACGATTTTCACATATGATGCGAAAAATCGTTCGACGTTACCAGGAACATTATGGACAGATGCAGATAATGTTTTCAATGCAACATATGATGCAGCGGCAGTTGATGCTCATTACTATGCAGGTAAGACATATGATTATTATAAAGCTACATTTAACAGAAACTCTATTAATGATGCAGGAGCACCATTAAAATCAACAGTTCATTACGGAAGTAAGTATAATAACGCGTTCTGGAATGGCTCTCAAATGGTATACGGAGACGGTGATGGTGTAACATTTACTTCATTATCTGGCGGCATTGATGTAATTGGTCACGAATTAACGCATGCTGTTACGGAGAACAGTTCAGATTTAATTTATCAAAATGAATCAGGAGCGCTAAATGAAGCAATCTCTGATATCTTTGGTACTTTAGTAGAGTTCTATGATAACCGTAACCCAGATTGGGAGATCGGTGAAGATATTTATACACCTGGTAAGGCGGGAGATGCACTTCGTTCTATGAGTGATCCAGCGAAATATGGTGACCCAGACCATTATTCTAAACGTTACACTGGTTCAAGTGATAACGGTGGCGTTCATACAAACAGTGGCATTATTAACAAACAAGCTTATTTATTAGCAAATGGTGGTACGCATTCTGGTGTAACTGTAACTGGTATCGGTAAAGATAAATTAGGTGCGATTTACTACCGTGCAAACACACAGTATTTCACGCAATCTACTACATTTAGTCAAGCTCGTGCTGGTGCAGTACAAGCTGCAGCGGATTTATATGGTGCTAGCTCTGCAGAAGTAAATGCAGTGAAGCAATCATTTAGTGCTGTTGGTGTAAACTAAGGCTTTAAAGGATAGTTATTAATAAAATACTTCAAAAATAAAGAAGGAGCATAGGCTCCTTCTTTATTTTTTTCTCCATTTTTTCCACAAATAAAACAATCCAATAGCGCCCGCGATTGTTACAATCCACTTCGCTTCATTCGTTCCATTCATGACATGATAGGCAGAATATACTTCGATTAACAAAGCCGGTATTTTACCTATTGTACTGGCAATACTGAAGGATAGTAATGACATTTTACCTAGAGCTGCAAATAAAGTCACGATACTGGACGGAATGAAAGGGATAAGACGGAAAGATAGGACGAGTAGAAAGGCTTCTCTGCCTTTTACATAAAGAAGACGCTTTACCTTTGGGTACTTATTTACTTTATCGTGAGTGAACTTTTGAAGGCCTATACGATAAATATAAAACGAGATAATAGCCCCTAATGCCTCACCTGCGATCGAAATAATGGTTCCGTTTGTTACACCAAAGAGCTGTATGTTAATAGCGGTCAAAAAAATACTAGGGATAAAACCTAAAAGACTGATGATGATGTTGATTAAGATACTAAGTGGAATTGCGATTGAATAATAATCTGTTAAGAAGTTTTGAATTGTTTCAGCCATCTTGTAAAATCCTTTATCTTTTTTTGCATTACACCATATTTCTATTGTGTAGGCAAGTGTAAATTTACATAATGTAGAAAACAGTTAATAAAAAGAGATCTGTATACCATATATGGGTATTGGGTATATAAAAATAGGGGTATATTTAGTTTGTTTTAAAAACACTCCATAAATATTATATTTAAAGGGTTTTTGGAGTATTATGATTGGTATTTTTGTTCGGGAAATAATTGTAAAATCATGGGGGTATATTTTAAGGTAGGCAAAAAACAGTGGTTTGATGAAAGTATGTTGGAAATATAGAAAAATGAATGAGAAACTTTAAAACTATATACGTTTTTTCTTTGTGAAATTGACTTTTAGTGGAGTTACGATAATAATCATGGAAGAGGTGATATGATGAAACGACTAAGTAGTCTTTTCTTGAGTGGTTTATTGGCACTAATGCTGATTTTAAGTGGATGTGCAGGAAAAGAACAAAAAACAGAAAAACCAAAAGAGGATCATTCTACATCAGTAGAAAAAATTAGTGATAATATTTTAGATGAAATGGAAGGACCACCGAAAAATGGTCATACGATTGAAAGGCATGTAGGTAAATCAGAAGAGGATTTGAAGAATCGTTTGAAGACAGATAAAGTATCAGCGGCAAGTACATACTATGATAAAGAAACAGCGACGAAAGCTGTAAAAGATAGTTTGAAGCAACATGATAAGGAAATTCAGGATTGGTTAAAAAATTCTAAAGAAGCTCGTCTTGTGTTAAATACAACTCATTCATTCCCAGTTGGAAAAACGGTAATAAAGAAAAATATGAATGTAAAAGACAAGTTAGTAAAAACTGTTACTGTTTTAGCGAGAGATAAATCAGGAGAATTAGGATATAAGATCATTACTTCTTATCCATCTGACAAATAAGAAGGGGGAGTACATATGTATACGACATTACAATACTTTCTTAAATCGTACTGTACGTTAAGTATTCATGAGGATGAAATAGTGAGTGTGATGAAAGAGTTTATAGAGCAAGAAGAAGAAGAAATTGTTTTGAAATTACGTGATGAATTAGTATATATGAAGAAAAAGAACGCATGGGAAGAAGCGTGCGTATTAGCTGCGAAGCAAGGAAATCGTATGTGGTCTTTAGAAGAAACGAAAGACCATCTTGAAAATTTTTTACTATTATTGCAAAAGAAAAAGGCGTGATCTACTCACGCCTTTTTCTTTTTAAAATTTGTCCGTTTAATAGTATCTTATTGTTTTGGGGCACTTTTATATACGCTTTTTGAAATTTGTCCATTTGATATTACTTCACCATTTTGTGTTACCTTTTTATATGTAACCGCGGTTATTTTATCACCAGTATTACTAACTACTTGAGAAGAAACTTCAACATTTTTGCCAGTATTTGTACCGAAAATACGTGTAGTAATACTACCTCCATTTGAAAATGCTTGAATGTAAATATGCTTACCTGTATTGTTTTTAAATTTTAAATCTGGACCATAATCTGCGACGGCTGCATCTTGCCCAAGTGGTAAATAATTTACGGGCATAGAATGATTACTTCGAGAAACAATTCCTAAATCTGCCCTTAAAGCTGCGCTATATAAAGTACTACTGACTTGGCAAACGCCTCCGCCTGCACTTTGTATAACTTTACCTTGTGAATATACTGCTGCGGATTTATAACCATGTGCAGCATCAGTTACGCCAACACGGTCATTAAAACTAAACGTTTCATCAGGTGCTACAATAACTCCACTTAAAGTATTAGCTGATTTATTTACGTTATAAGACTGATTTCCATTACGGCCAGCCATTGGAGTCGAGTATTCAGCAATTACTTCTTTAATCCCCATTTTCTGTATATCTTCTGTAGAACGTTCTGGTTTTATTAATGTAACCGGTAATGTAACATCTGATATACCAGTAGTAATAGCTTCGTTTGTTAAATCGTTTAGTTTTCCTTTATCAATTTTTTCTCCGTTTTGACTTTGACTAACATTTACTGTAGAGCCTTCAACACTTAATTCTGCATTAACAGGATTTTTTAATGTTTCATTATACTTATCTTTTATAAAGGCTTCATAAGCTGTTGTATTTAATTGTGGTGTTAATTTATAGTCACGTTTTAATTCATCGTTTTCAGCTTGCTTCCGCATTTTGTAACGACTCATTACGTTTCCTTCTTGTTCTTTAAAGATTTTGTTTACAATATCTTTCTCTTTATAATTTATCCCTAAATCTTTCCATGTGTAAGTTTGTTTATCATCTTGGAATATGTAGGTAAGGGATTTTTGATCTAATTCATTTACTTTTTGATTAATAATTGCTTGAATATCTGCTTTATTTTTTCCATCAAGAGAAATACCTTCAAATGTAGTGTTTGGTAATGCAGTTGTATTCAGTTGATCATTTAATTTGGATACGTATTGATATCCACCAACACCACCAACACAAAGTAATATGCCACCAGCGATAGTGGAACCGATCAGTATTTTGCGTAGCTTCATTTATTTCCCCCCAGAAAAATTTGTATAAATATATGTATGACATTTTTTGTATAAAAATGATGAAAATAACATTATGTACGTACTAGTATACTATTATTTTCACTATGCGTGTAATGTTTTTATAAAAAATGTTACACTGATGTAATAATTGTCTCTTTTTGTCACAATATGTACGAGAAATATGTTGAAAATTATAATAAAAAGGCTGCTTAGAAAAATCTAGCAGCCTTTTTATTATAATTTTTTATGCTCATTTTTATTCGTAACACCGAGATGTTCTTGAAGTGTTGTCGATATATCATTAACACTTTTTTCGTTTGGAACGTAATAATAAATACCACCTATATATTTATCAGTACCTTCCACTTGCAATTTATCCATTTTTAAATTTGAATCCATGGAACTTTTTGCAATAGCCATCATATCATCAAAAGTTAAGTTTGTTTTTAAATCTTTATCGACAGCATCTAATAAGCTTCCGATTTTATTAACGGAATTGAGCGATAGTGCTTTTTCCGCAATAGCTTCTAAAACAAGTTGTTGTCGTTGACCACGCATATAATCACTATCAATATGACGAGTTCTAGCTAGTGCAAGTGCTTCTTCTCCATTTAAATGTTGACGTCCTTTTTCTAGATGAATTGCATTTGCTTCGTCTTTACTATTTTGTTCTGTAAACTCAACGGGAACATCGACAGTAATACCACCAAGGGAATCAACGATTTTGATAAAGGATTTAAAGTTGAATTTTACATAGTAGTCAACTGGAACGTCTAAAAAGGTCTCTACTGTATCAATCGTGCTGTCTACACCACCGAATACGTGCGCATGTGTAATTTTATCGTATTTATCACGTGATTTAATGTAGACGCGTGAATCGCGTGGAATGCTGACAAGTTTAACGGATTTATCGTTTTTATTAATTGTTGCAAGTAATAACGCATCCGTACGAGTCGCTTTTCCATAATCCTTGTCCCTAATATCACTTTCATCAACGCCCATAATAAGGACAGAAATATTGTCAGTCATAGGTTTAACGACTTTTTCACGTTTGCTGGATTTATCTCCTCGGCCGAGTTCAGAATAGGCGTTGCTTAAGACGGATTTTGCTTTACTGTATATATGGAAGGAGTAACCTCCTGCTCCTATTGCTACAATAAGTAAGGGAATAAGAATGAACCAAAGTAGGCGCTTTTTCTTTGAACGTCCTTTTTTGGCTCGAGTTTCTTTGTTAATGTCGGATTTCATCATTTTTTCTCCTTTAAAACAATCAAAGTGTATACATCTAGAAGTGTATTAAAACACATAAAAAATATTGTACGCTAAATAAAAGGTATTGTACATGTATAAAAAATAGATGTCTTGATTATTTATAAGACACCTATTCGTTATTGTATACAAAAGACAAGGATAAGAAAATGATAAAATTTTACCTAATTAAAGCATAATACTTACAATAATCGCAGATAAAATGCTAACAAGAGTAGCTCCGTATAGTAATTTTAGGCCAAAGCGGGCAACGACATTTCCTTGTTCTTCGTTTAACCCTTTTACCGCACCGGAAATAATTCCAATGGAAGAAAAGTTAGCAAAAGAAACGAGGAAGACAGAAATAATACCAACTGTACGGATAGAGAGCGTGCTGGAAATTTTACTAAGATCCATCATTGCTACAAATTCATTTGTTACAAGCTTCGTTGCCATAATGCTACCAGCTGTGACAATTTCAGAACTTGGTACGCCGATAAGAAATGCAATAGGGGCGAATACATAGCCTATTATTTGTTGGAAAGTAACTCCAAATATAATGAGGAATAGGTCATTAATACAACTCATTAATGCGACGAATCCAATGAGCATAGCACCGACGACAATTGCTACGCGAAAACCATCAAGAATGTATTCCCCAAGCATTTCAAAGAAACTTTGTTTTTCCCCTTTGATTTCCAAAATGTCTTCATCATCGTTAACGTCGTAAGGGTTAATAATGAGTACGATAATAAAACCGCTAAATAAATTGAGAACGAGTGCGGTTACTACATATTTTGGTTCGATCATTGTCATATAGGCACCGACAATGGACATAGATACTGTTGACATAGCAGAGGCGCAAAGTGTATAAAGTCGATGTTTTGGAATTTGGGCTAATTGTTTTTTTACCGTAATGAAAACTTCTGATTGGCCGACAATAGCGGAAGCGATGGCGTTGTAAGATTCCAATTTACCAAGACCGTTTATTTTACTAAGAAAGAAACCAATCCAACGAATAAAGAATGGTAGTATTTTGAAATGTTGTAATATACCAATTAAGACTGAGATGAAAACAATCGGTAATAATACGTTAAGGAAAAATGGCATTTCTCCTTTATTTGCAAGACCCCCAAATACAAAATTTATTCCACTGGCAGCATACCCAAGTAGCCTTGTAAACAGATTGGAAATTATCGTAATAAGTATGAGGCCAATTTCTGTATTTAATAATAAATAAGTTAAAATTAACTGTATAATAAGCATGATAAAAATTGGTTTGAATTTAATATGTTTTTTATTGTTGCTAGCAATGTAGGCAAGAAAAAAAACAACGATAAGTCCAACGAAAAAAGTGATAAATTTCATAATAAGCCCCCCTAAAAGAGATATTCTGCTATATATGTTTTTCATTTAAAAGGAGAATATGCATGTTTAGTAAAGAAAGGAATAGAGGAATCATGAATATATGTAGAGTACATCACGTTGCAATTATTAGTTCAAATTATGAAGTGTCAAAGGATTTTTATACACGAATATTAGGTTTCAAAGTGATGAATGAAGTATACAGAAAGGAACGAAATTCTTATAAGTTAGATTTATGTGTAGGAGAAGAGTATCAAATTGAATTATTTTCATTTCCAAATCCGCCTAACCGCGCAAGCTTTCCGGAGGCTGCTGGGCTTAGGCATTTAGCTTTTGCCGTTACTGATATAGAAGAAGCTGTTAAACATTTAAAACGATGTGATGTTGAGACGGAATCGATACGTGTTGACGAGATAACGGGAAAAAAATTCGTCTTTTTTCAAGATCCTGACGGTTTGCCATTAGAATTGTATGAGGACTGAAAATTGGTGAATTTTATGTAGGGTTGCTTTCAAGTAAATGAAGAAACTAAAGTGAAACTTCTTTTTTAAAGGAGGTGTAACTTTAGCTAAGAAAAGCTAAAGGACATATGTGGATATTTTAAAATTATTGATGGTAGCTGTTCTGATTGCGCTAACAGGTTTTTTTGTAGCTGTAGAGTTTGCAATTATTAAGGTACGTAGCAGTCGTATTGATCAACTCGTCAGTGAAAAAAAGCGAGGAGCATTGGCAGCGAAAAAAGTAACTTCAAATTTAGATGAGTATTTATCAGCATGTCAGTTAGGGATTACGATTACTGCCTTAGGGCTCGGGTGGTTAGGGGAGCCAACCATTAAACATTTACTTGAGCCGTTATTTTTAAAGGTACATTTATCTCCTGCAATTTCCAGTACAGTTTCATTTATTATTGCCTTTGCAGTAATTACATTTTTACATGTTGTAATTGGTGAACTTGCTCCAAAGACTTTTGCAATCCAAAAAGCAGAGCAAGTTAGCTTATTATTATCAAAGCCCCTTATTTATTTTTACCGAGTTATGTATCCATTTATTTGGGCTTTAAATGGCTCTGCACGATTTGTGACAGGCTTATTTGGCTTACATCCCGCTTCTGAACATGAAGTTGCGCATTCTGAGGAGGAACTAAGATTAATCTTGTCTGAGAGTTATGAGAGTGGCGAGATTAATCAAGCTGAATTTAAATATGTAAATAATATCTTTGAATTTGATAACAGGTTAGCGAAGGAAATCATGGTACCTCGTACTGAAGTTGTTGGTTTATATGAAGATGAGCCGTTTGAGACACATATTAAAGTAATTGCTCAAGAAAAATATACGAGATATCCAGTATTTGGTGAAGATAAAGATGAAATTATTGGGATGGTTAATGTAAAGGACTTATTTATTCGTTATATGGATGGTAATCGAGATGAAGAGTGTTCGATTACACCATATACACGTCCAGTTATTGAAGTGTTAGAAAATATCCCAATCCATGATTTATTATTGCAAATGCAAAGAAAGCGCATTCCATTAGCTGTATTATATGATGAATATGGTGGCACAGCAGGAATCGTTACATTAGAAGATATTTTAGAAGAAATTGTTGGAGAAATCCGAGATGAATACGATGAAGATGAACATCCACCAATAGAGCATATAAGTGAAGTGTGTAAAATTGTAGAGGGGAAAGTGCTTATTAGCGAAGTAAATGATTTATTTGGCATACATTTGGTTGCTGATGATGTTGATACAATTGGTGGGTGGTTTATGGTACAAAATCAAATCGTTGCTGAGGGGGACATTATTGAGAAACACGGCTTTTCTTTTAAAGTTCTTGAAAAGGATATGCATCAAATTAAGCGAGTTGAAATAAAGAAAGTAGAAGAATGAATTTTTTATTATATAAACTTTAATAAAAAGGATATATAGAAAAATAAATGTTTGCGCTTTCAAAAAAGGTGCTTTATAGTGAAGGTGGATACTGAAGAATTCTTTTTAATGATACTCGTATTTTATAGGGCGAATTCTTTGGATAAGGATTTAGAATGAAAAGTATAGGTGATGAAAAATGATAGCAACGAAGGATATACGTATAGAAAAAGATTTTTTAGGTGAAAAGGAAGTACCGAGTGTAGCTTATTATGGTGTACAAACATTACGTGCCGTAGAAAATTTTCCGATTACAGGATATCGCATTCATCCGTCACTCATTACGGCAATGGCAATTGTAAAAAAAGCGGCAGCGCTTGCGAATATAGATACAGGTTACTTGGCTAAAGATATCGGACAAGAAATTGTAGAAGCTGCACAAGAGATTATGGATGGAAAGTTCCATGATCAATTTATCGTAGACCCAATTCAGGGCGGAGCAGGGACTTCAATTAATATGAATACTAATGAAGTAATTGCTAATAGAGCTTTAGAACGTATGGGGTACGAAAAAGGTGAGTATGCGAAAGTTAGCCCAAACACTCACGTGAATATGGCCCAATCAACAAATGATGCGTTCCCAACTGGGATTCATATTGCAACTCTTATGATGTTAGAAAAGCTTCTTATTACAATGGAAGAACTTCATTCTGCTTTTCGTAAAAAAGCAAAAGAGTTTGATCACGTTATTAAAATGGGACGCACACATTTACAAGATGCAGTTCCAATTCGTCTTGGACAAGAATTTGAAGCGTATAGCCGAGTGCTTGAGCGTGATATAAAAAGAATTAAACAGTCTCGTCAACATTTATATGAAGTGAATATGGGGGCGACAGCTGTTGGTACAGGATTAAATGCAAATCCTACGTATATTGAACAAGTGGTAAAACATTTAAGAACGTTTAGTGGATTCCCACTTGTTGGTGCAGAGCATTTAGTTGATGCAACACAAAATACAGATGCATACACAGAAGTATCTGCAGCACTTAAAGTATGTATGATGAACATGTCTAAAATTGCAAACGATCTTCGTATTATGGCGTCTGGGCCACGTGTTGGGTTAGCTGAAATTCAATTGCCAGCACGTCAGCCAGGTTCATCGATTATGCCAGGTAAAGTAAATCCAGTTATGGCAGAAGTGATTAACCAAGTCGCATTCCAAGTAATTGGAAACGATCATACAATTTGCTTAGCATCAGAAGCAGGGCAATTAGAGTTAAACGTAATGGAGCCTGTGCTTGTATTTAATTTAATTCAATCTATCAGTATTATGAATAACGGATTCCGTGTATTCCGTGAATATTGTATTGAAGGAATTACAGCAAATGAAGAATTGCTGAAGCAATATGTTGAGAAAAGTGTTGGAATTATTACAGCAGTTAATCCTCATATTGGTTATGAAGCAGCATCTCGTATTGCACGTGAAGCAATTGAAACAGGAAAATCTGTTAGGGAGTTATGTTTAGAACATGGTGTACTTACAGCAGAAGAGCTTGATATTATTTTGGATCCATATGAAATGACGCATCCTGAAATTGCTGGTGCTTCTTTATTAAAGGATAAAGTGAAACTTTAATCAGTGGGGGGGGAATCCCCCACTGATTATTAGCCTTCACCAATCGGGCTTTTACGGGCAGCCCGACTCCCACCTAACTCCCTCGCATTCGCCGAATTTTTGGGTGGGAGTTTTACTGCCCACAAATAGCGGGATAAAAAAATGTAATGTAAAAAGAACCGATCCATTTGGATCGGTTCTTTTTTAGAAGATATTAAATACAGCGTTTAATTGAAGTAAGCTAATAACAGCTAAGAAGATTAAACTGTATTTCATTGCTGTTTTAAATAAGGCAGATTCTTGACCAACTAGTCCAACTGCTGCACAAGCAACTGCTACAGATTGTGGTGAAACCATTTTCGCCATTGTACCACCTACTACGTTTAATGCAACGAGTGTAGAAGGAACGATGTTTAATTGGTCTGCAGTTACCGCTTGAAGTGGTGCGAATAATGAACCACTTGATACTACTGATCCTGTAATGAATACGCCAATCCATCCTAAGATTGGAGAAAGAACTGGGAATGCATTACCAGTAGAAGAGAATGCAAGTCCAAGTGTAGATGACATACCAGAGTAGTTCTCTACGTAAGCTAAAGCGATAACGCTACAAATTGTATATACTGGAGCTTTTAGTTCTTTAATTGTTTCAACCATTAGTTCTTTAATCATTTTACCTTTTACGCGGTAAACGATAAGTGAAACGATAATTGCTAGTACGATCGCAGTAGTTGTAGAAGAGAATACATCGAATTTGAAAATCGCTGCGAAAGGTGTATCTGCTTTTGTAATTGGTGTAGTTTTCATAACCATATTATGAAGACCAGGGAATTGAATGTTAAATACTAAGTTTGCTAACGCACCATCCGGAGCAAATAAAGCTTTAATTGGTTTTAAATTAAAGATTGTTACGAATGCAGTTAAGAATACGAATGGAGACCAAGCATATAAAATTTGATTGAATGTATGAGATACTCTTGCTTCTTGTTTTTCTTCTTTAGCAGAAGATTTTGGTTGCCAAACACGTAAGAATAATGCAAGTGATACCATACTTACAACGGCTGCGAAAATATTAGTAAGTTCTGCACCTAAGAAGTAAGTTACAAGGAACTGAGTAATTGCGAAAGAAAAACCACTTACAAGAATACCTTGCCATGTTTCTTTAATACCTTTAATTCCATCGACCATTGAAACAAGTAAGAAAGGTAAAATAATGCTAATGAAAGGTAAAATAAGAACAGTTTGACGACCTATAGTTAATGCATCTAATTGAGTTAATTGTGCAGGTACTGTAACTGGAATACCCATAGCACCCATAGCGCCACCAGCGATGTTAGCTACTAAACAAATACCTGCTGCTTTTAATGGATTGAAGCCCATACCTACAAGTAGTGCAGCTGTAATAGCAACTGGAACACCTAGACCAGCTGCGCCTTCTAAGAAAGCACCGAAAGAATAAGCGATTAATAACACTTGTAAACGTTGATCATTTGTAATGCTTGAAATACTATCACGAATTATGTTGAATTGCTCTGTTTTAACAGTTAATTTGTAAAGAAAAATTGCTGCGATAACGATAGTACAAATTGGATAAAATCCTGATAGAATACCAAATCCGGCAGATGCTACAGCTACTGTTGCTGGCATTTTATAAACGAATATAGCAAGAATAATAGCGACAATCACACTGTAAAGACCAGCGATGTAACTTTTCATTTTGAGTCCCATTAAACAAATGATGAAGCAGAAAATTGGAAGTGCTGCGATTAGTGCAGATAACCAAATGTTGTTTAATGGGTCATAAATTTGTGTCCAAGTACTCATAATAATGACAACTCCTATCTATTTTATGTGAAGAAATTCACATTATTTGTGAAACTATTCACAATCAACTTACATGCTTAGTATATTCTCCTTCAACACTATTGTCAACGTGAAAAAGTATAATTATTCCATAATAGTATTAAAAGTAACATTTTGTTCATAAAGTAGACAAAAAGCGTAATCAAATTGATTTGAATACGCTTTTATAAATTATTTACATATTCTTTCATTTTTTCATATGTCATTGGTCCTACATGCTTATATTGAATGACACCGTTTGAATCGATGACAAAAGATGTTGGAATACTGATAATTTGATATGCGGCACTTGCCTGTCCTTTCTGATCTAATAGGACGGGGAAGGTATATTTGTTTTCTTCAAGAAATTGTTTTACATTGTTCGGGTCTTTTTCAGTAGCTGTCGCATTTACAGCAACAATTTCAATCCCCATATCTTTAGTATCGTGATAAAACTTTTCCATATCAGGCATTTCTATTTTGCATGGACCACACCAGCTTGCCCAAAAATTCAATATTACTTTTTTTCCTTTATAGTCTGTAAGACGAACTTCTTGACCAGTGGTTGTTTCCAGAAGGAAATCGAGGGCAACATTGCCAACTTCAGTTCCAATGGGGATGTTTGATTTTGAAGCTATATCTTCTTTTTTGTCTAATAGGAAGTGATTGATAATAGTCCAGCCAACCGCAATGCTAAGTAACGCAATAATAAACCATTTTTTAATACTACATCCTCCTCCTTACTTAAATTTCATTTTTTTATCGTAACAAATTGGTTAAATATGGTCAAATTACTTTACGATAGGTTATCAATTATAGACGATATTTTACAATATCATTACTGTACATTTCAGTAAGGTGAAAATATAACAAAAAGCCTGATAAAACAACGTTTGTAAGCAAAGTATCGCTAGCCCTTTATTTTGCTTTTTCGTTGTATCATATAGTATAATATTCAAAATCAGGAGAGATTTTTTCTTGAACTGTGTGCTGATAAAAGTCGGGAAATTTTCTCAGCATTATGGGTTGATAAAGTTATGTCGTAACAGGAAATATAAGAACAGATATATAAATAAATAAAAAGAAAATAAAAAATGAAAATGAGGGGAACTTTATGAACCAAAACCAATTTGACTGTCGTATTTCAGAAGAAGACGTACAGATGTTAAGAGCATTAGCTCATCCATTGCGTCTACGCTTAGTAATGGAACTAATGCAGCGTGGAACATGTAATGTAACACAATTACAAGAGGTATTAGAAATTCCACAATCAACTGTTTCACAGCATTTAACGAAATTAAAACAAAATAAAGTAGTACGCTTTGAGAGACGCGGGTTAGAAGTGTACTATCAAATTCATAATGATAAAGTAAGTGAAGTAGTAAAAACGTTATTTTCTTAATTTTTGAATATTATGGAAAGGAGACGTATGAAATATACGTCTTTTTTTATTTGAAAAGGATGTAATAATAGGAAGATTTGAGAGCGTATATATTAATGCGTGAGAAAGAAACAAACTATCGGTTGAAGTGCTAAATTGTTGGAATATATTCTGAAGGGATATGAAAAGATAGAAAGGAGTGTTGTAAGCTAAAGGAGGAATAATATAATGGATGTACAACGTGTGAAACAGATATTATCTTCTTCAAGTAGAATTGATGTTACATATGAGGGAGTCCCCGTATGGATTGAGAGCTGTGATGAGCAGAAGGGGAGTGCTCAAGTGTATGACGTATCCAATCCAGGAGAGAGCGTTCACGTGGATGTGACGGCTTTAGAAGAGATGTAATAGAAAAGACGCTTCTAATTGTAGAAGCGTCTTTTTTATTTGCTATTCCATCATATGTGCAATTTTCTTAGAGAACATAAGAAGTACTAATCCTAGCACGATTACGATAACACCGATGCTCGCGAATACTTCTAAATATCCTAAAGATTGAGTGAAAGCAGCTAATTGTCCTGCTAATAAGTTTGCACAGCCAGTACCAGCTAACCATACACCCATTAATAAAGATGCTAATTTAAGAGGAGCGATTGCACTTACCATAGATAATCCGATTGGTGATAAGAATAATTCACCGATTGTATGGAACATGTAAGTGAACACAATGAACAGTAAGTTTGCTTTCATTGTAATGTTACCTTCATCGCTACCAGTTTTTAAAACAGCTAAAGTTAGAACTAAATATCCAACTCCTAGTAAAATCATACCTAATGCCATTTTTGTTGGGATTTTTAAATCACCATTTTTTGTTTTTGAAAGTTTAATCCATAATGCAGAAACAGGTAATGCCAATAAGATAATGAACAATGGGTTTACAGATTGGAACCAAGGTGTTGGAATTGTAAATCCACCAATTGTACGATCTACGAATTTATCTGTATAAAGTGTTAAAGAACTACCAGCTTGTTCAAATCCTGCCCAGAAGAATACAACGAAACAAGTTAAAATTAAAATTGCAACTGTACGTTTTTTCTCTTGTGTTGTTAAAGGTTTTTTCTCAATTACTTTTGCATTGTTTTCTTTAGATTGTTTTCCGACAACAGTTGTTCCAATAGATCCTAAGTAACGAGGTGCTAATGTGTTAAATGCAATCTGACCAATGATCATACCGATACAAGCTGTTAAGAATCCGTATTTATAATCTGCGAAATAACCGCAAATGAATGGAGCGATAAAAGCTCCTAAGTTAATTCCCATGTAGAAGATAGTGAAGGCACTATCACGACGAGAATCATTTTCGCTATATAATTGACCTAATAAAGTCGAAATATTTGGTTTGAAGAATCCATTACCAATAACTAATAATCCTAACCCTAAGAATAGTCCAGTTTTAGTGTTCATTGAAAAGAGTACAAAGTTACCAAGTGCCATGATGATACCACCGATGGTAATGGCGTGTCGTTTCGTAATGAAATGGTCAGTTAGCCAACCACCAATAATCGGTGTGAAATATACGAACATTGTGAAAAGACCGTAAATTTGCACAGCAACTGCTTTATCAAATCCTAAACCGCCGCTTACTAAGCTCGTTGTTAAATAAAGAACTAATAAGCCACGCATTCCGTAATAACTAAATCTTTCCCATGCCTCTGTAAAGAACAACAAATATAATCCTGGTGGATGTTTTTTTGGTGATTGTTGTTCTCCAGCTTTGTCTAATTTTAAAGCTGCATCCATGTTTGTTTCCCCCTAATCCTGTATAACGGATATTTATGTAATTATTTTAATTCACAAAATATTTAGAAGTCAATAGAATTATATGGAAATAGAAAGAAAATTTCTGAAATAATTCATTTTTTCTTCAACCGTTATTGTATTTTTCCCTGAAAACGAGATAATAAGCGTTTTCAAATGTAGTAATTGAATTCTAAAAGAAAGTAAAATAGTGATTAATCAGAAAATTTAGATTAAAATATCTATTCTGATATAGAGAAAAAACACTGTATTTACTTTTATAATATAACATATTGGGAATAAAAATACAAAATGAAATAATGTGACACTTCAGTGAAATGAAAAAACCAGCTCCATAGAAAGGGAGCTGGTTAGGGAAATATTATTTAACAAAGCGTTTTTCGATATCATCTAGTAGTAGGTTAGCAGCCATTACACCGCCTGCTGTATTCCAAATAACATCGTCAACTTTGTATGCTTTTCCATTTTTTACTGCATTTAAGTTTTTAAATAGAGGATCGTTTATATATTCCTTTTCTAGTTCAGAGCCTTTTTTCTCGTTTCCTTTATCGAATGTGAAGTAGAATAATACATCACCATCCATTGCAGAAATACGCTCTTTAGATACGTTACGCTCTGCAAAATCATTTTTGTTTTGGTCTCCAGGACGTTTAAATCCAAGTTCTTTTAAAATAACACCAGAGAATGTATCACCATGATAAATACGAACGTCACCAGGCATAAAGCGTACCATAGAAATTTCTTGATTTACTTTATCGCCGAGTTTGCCTTTTAAATCTTTCATACGTGCTTCGTAATCAGCTAAGACCTTTTGACCTTCTTTTTCTTTATTTAATGCTTTCGCATAAAATTTGAAGTTATCTTTCCATTCACCGCGTAATGTTTCTGAGAAAACAGTAGGTGCGATTGCTTTTAGTTGCTCATACACTTTTTCGTGACGCATTTTATTACCGATAATTAAGTCTGGTTTTAAAGAAGCAATCGTTTCAACGTTAACTTGTCCTTCATCACCGACAACTTTTACATCTTTCATTTCATCCTTAATATGTGGATACCATGGATCTCCAGTCCAAGACTTTACAGCCCCAACTGGTTTTACACCTAACTCAAGTAAGGCTTCAGTTCCTTCATTTGTTAAAATAACTACACGTTTTGGGTTTGCTGGAACTTCTGTTTTACCCATTGCATGTTCAACCGTAATCATTTCTTTTTTATTATCTTCTTTTGTAGATTTTTCTTTGTTATTTGATTTTCCACAAGCACTTAAAATAAGTGAAAAAGCTAATAGAAATACAAATACTGTAAACGATTTCTTTTGCATGAAATTCATTATGTACCCCCTACATGTTGAGAATATTTTTCAATAGCAAGCATGATATTAATCCTTTATCTTTTGGTTGTCAATATATATTACTGAAATTAATTCTCATTATCGTTGACAATGCGAATTAAGTTGAAATACACTTACAACGTATCATTATACATTGAAGGGGAAACGCTGCATGTTATTAAAAACAAATCAAGCAAAATGGATTGGATTATTTGTTGGAATCATTGCAGTCGTTATTTGTATTTGGGGAAGTATTATTTTCGGATATACAAATACGAGTTGGAAATTAGCTTTAGATGCTTTTTTCCATTTTAATGGTTCAAATGAGCATATTATTATTCAAAATGTGCGTCTACCAAGGGCGTTAATTGCAGCTAGTGTTGGTGCTAGTTTAGCCATTGCGGGTTGTTTAATGCAAACTTTAACAAAGAATCCGCTTGCTTCACCAGATTTTATTGGATTAAATTCAGGCGCTGCGTTCTTTATAGTTGTAGCAATTGTACTCTTTTCCGTGACATCATTATCAGCTTTCACGTGGATTGCCTTTTTAGGAGCAGCAGTTGCAGCTGTACTTGTATTTGCTTCTAGTTCTTTAGGAAAAGAAGGGACAACGCCTCTTAAGTTAACATTAGCGGGGGTCGCAATTAGTGCGTTATTTTCATCATTAACTCAAGGATTACTTGTGTTAAATGAAAAGGCGCTTGAAGAAGTATTATTTTGGCTTGCCGGATCTGTGCAAGGAAGAAAGTTAGAGGTTTTACAATCTGTATTCCCGTATTTATTAATAGGCTGGATTGCATCTCTTATGATGGCAGGGAAAGTAAATACATTAATGATGGGGGAAGACGTTGCAAAAGGACTTGGACAACGAACAATTTTAATGAAATCATTCGTACTACTTATTATTGTACTACTGTCTGGTGGTTCAGTTGCGGTCGCTGGTCCAATTGGATTTATTGGTATTGTTACTCCGTATTTTGCCAGATTCCTTGTTGGAGTAGATCACAGGTGGAGAGTACCGTATAGCGGCTTGTTAGGTGCAATACTATTACTCTTAGCTGATATAGCAGCTAGATATGTCATTATGCCACAAGAAGTACCAGTAGGGGTTATGACAGCATTTATCGGGGCCCCATTCTTTATTTATATTGCACGTAAGAGAGGGCTTAGCAAATGAAGAAGTACATTCCGTTTCGTATAGGAAAAGGTGGGCTCTCGTTTTTAATGTATAAACGAGCTGTTCTAGTCTTACTTAGTTTACTAGTTGTTTTAATAGGATTATTTTTTGCGAGCGCAGGTATGGGAGATATGAAAATTGCTCCTTATGATGTATGGCAAGCAATTACCGGAAATGGTGATGCGATGTCAAATATGGTTGTAAATAAATTTCGTATGCCGCGTATTTTAATTGCAATCCTTGTGGGAATAGCACTTGCTGTAGCGGGGTGTATTTTACAAGGGCTCGTTCGAAATCCACTGGCTTCTCCTGATATCATCGGGATTACGGGTGGGGCAAGTGTTGCAGTTGTACTATTTTTAGCTATATTTAGTGATAAAAATAACGCGCTAACTGTAAGCATTCATTATATGCCGTTAGCAGCCTTTATTGGGGCAACGATTGTAGCGCTTTTTGTATATTTATTTGCATGGAGAAATGACGGGTTATCACCGATTAGTCTTGTTTTAATTGGTGTTGGATTTTGGGCATTAACGAAAGCGGCAACAACTTTATTTATGTTGTTAGCAC
This sequence comes from Bacillus cereus group sp. N8, assembly GCF_016483685.1. Taxonomy (NCBI): domain Bacteria; kingdom Bacillati; phylum Bacillota; class Bacilli; order Caryophanales; family Bacillaceae; genus Bacillus; species Bacillus cereus group sp. N8. Next base: position 72,508 of record NZ_JAEHBK010000009.1, read on the forward strand.
CAATTTATCAAGCGAGCCAAGCGAATGTATGGATTACAGGTACTGTTTACGGTTCTTCATGGCAAAACGTTATGGTGCTTGCACCGTGGGTTCTCATTTTAACGGTAATATCATTTATAGCTGCTAGACATTTAAATGCGCAAGAGCTAGGGGATGATATTGCGGTAGGACTTGGTGTTCCGTTAACGAAGTCACGCGTATTCATGTTATTACTTAGTACAGCTTTAATTGGCGGTGCGGTTGCCTTTGCTGGAGGAATTGGATTTGTCGGTTTAATGGCACCTCATATTTCGCGGAGATTAGTTGGTTCTTTATACGGTGCATTACTCCCAGTTGCGGCTATTGTTGGTGCAATTTTAGTACTTGCTGCAGATTTAATTGGGCGTACAGTTTTCGCGCCACTCGAAATTCCAGCAGGGGTATTTACATCAGCAATTGGTGCACCTTATTTTATTTATTTACTTTATAAAAGTCGGAATTCATAAAGGGAGATGAATATGCAAAAAGCATTGGAGACAAAACGCTTGACGTTGTCTTATGGTGAAACAATCATTATTGATGAATTGAATTTAGAAATTCCAAAAGGAGAAATTACAATCTTTATCGGTTCTAACGGTTGTGGTAAATCAACTTTATTACGTTCACTAGCTAGATTATTAAAACCAGCGTCCGGTGATATTTTATTAGATAATCAAGCGATTCAAAGTATGCAAACGAAGCAAATCGCTCGTCAAATGGCAATTTTGCCGCAAGGACCGCAGGCACCTGAAGGACTTACAGTATTGCAACTTGTAAAGCAAGGACGTTATCCGTATCAAACGTGGCTGAAGCAATGGTCAGAAAAAGATGAGGAAATGGTACAAAAAGCACTTGCAGCAACAGGTATGACAGAATTTGCTGAGCGTGATGTGCATGCTCTTTCAGGTGGACAACGACAACGTGCTTGGATTGCAATGACCCTTGCACAAGATACAGATATTATTTTGCTTGATGAGCCGACTACATATTTAGATATGACGCACCAAATTGAAGTGTTAGATTTATTATTCGAATTAAATGAAACAGAGCAAAGAACGATTGTTATGGTATTGCACGATTTGAATCTGGCATGCCGTTATGCAGACAACATTGTAGCTATTCAAGATAAACAAATATATGCGCAAGGTAAACCAGAAGAAGTTATTGACCAGAAGTTAGTTCGGGATGTATTCCGTATGGAGTGTCAGATAAGCGCTGATCCGTTATTTGGGACACCGCTCTGTATCCCGCATGGAAGAGGAAGACGTGTACTTAAAGATGCTGTTCAGGCGATGAGGTAACGAAAAAAGACGATGAAGATTCATCGTCTTTTTTATTTTTGGCAAGAAAATAATAGAAAAAGGGGAATACGTAAACGGCGTTCATATTCTTCCGCGCTTTGAAAATAGGTTTGATTTGGTGTAGCTTCTTTTAAGTGTGTAATTGTAAATCCGGATTGTTGTAATAATGTGAAATACCCTTCTGTTGTACGATGATATTTAATAACCTCTTGATCAATCCATGGCTCAACACGTTTTCCTGTTTTGAAGTAATCATCAACGAGCCAGCTCGTTCGCTTGCTGCTTGTTTGCAAGCTTTCAAATGAAGATGTAATAACGGGATGTTGAACACTAAAGGTAAAAATGCCGTTCGGTTTTAAGGTTTGGTATACATTTTGAAAAATAGTATCAAGATGTTCAATATAGTGTAAGGCGAGTCTAGATGTTACTAAATCAAAAGTAGAAGGAGGGTAGGTATAGTCTTTGAGGTTTACAAAATGGACAGTACCATTTTTATTTTCTAGGTGCTTACTAGCTTTTTCATACATGCGCTTGGAGCCTTCAATCCCAGTGTAAAAGTGGCAACCATTTTCTAATAATTCTTCGCCAAACTTAGCATCACCACAACCTAAATCGAGAATTTGTTTTCCTTTTACATCGCCAATGAGCTGAAAGAATGCTGGCTTCTCAATCGATTCATTCGGGCTATTTTCGCGGTATCTTCGTTTCATATATTGCTCAAAAAACGCTTCGTTATTATATACATCAGATTCTGTAAATGCCATGTTTGAACCCCTCCTGAATATTTTTTTTATTCTATCAAATATGAAAAGTAAAAGATAGATTTCTTGTAATGAATCATATATAATCTAAAATTGTAAGCGGTTACTTTAAACTATTTTTCTATAATAAATTCTGAAAACATGTTAAGCTAGTAGAGGGATTATTGGAATTATTGAGATATTAATCCGCTTACATGAACGATGGGAGGCTTCACGATGTCTAGTAAAACACTTGCGAAATTTTTAGAAGAGAATTTAGAGGATTTAAAATCAAAGGGGCTTTATAACGTAATTGATCCGCTTGAGAGTTCAAATGGACCGATCATTACAATTGGCGGAAAAGAATATATTAACTTATCTTCAAACAACTATCTTGGATTAGCAACAGATAGCCGTTTGCAAGAAGCAGCAATTGGTGCCATTCATAAGTACGGCGTTGGAGCAGGAGCTGTTCGTACAATTAACGGTACTTTAGATTTGCATATAAAATTGGAAGAAACAATTGCAAAGTTTAAACATACAGAAGCAGCAATTGCTTATCAATCAGGATTTAACTGTAATATGGCAGCGATTTCAGCCGTTATGGATAAAAATGATGCGATTCTTTCAGATGAATTAAACCACGCATCTATTATTGATGGTAGTCGTTTATCAAGAGCGAAAATTATTGTTTACAAACATTCTGATATGGAAGATTTACGCCAAAAAGCAATCGCGGCGAAAGAGTCAGGTCTTTACAATAAATTAATGGTTATTACAGACGGTGTTTTCTCAATGGATGGAGATATTGCAAAATTACCAGAAATTGTTGAAATTGCAGAAGAGCTGGATTTAATGACATACGTAGACGATGCACATGGTTCAGGTGTACTTGGAAAAGGTGCAGGAACTGTGAAGCACTTCGGTCTGTCTGATAAAGTTGATTTCCAAATTGGTACATTATCAAAAGCAATTGGGGTAATTGGTGGATATGTAGCAGGGAAACAAAACTTAATTGATTGGTTAAAAGTTCGTTCACGTCCATTCTTATTCTCTACAGCTTTAACACCAGCTGATGCAGCAGCTTGCATGAGATCAATTGAAATCTTAATGGAAAGCACAGAATTACATGATCGCCTATGGGAAAATGGTCGCTATTTAAAACAAGGGTTAAAAGAACTTGGCTTTAACATCGGAGAAAGTGAAACGCCAATTACACCTTGTATCATTGGTGATGAAGTATTAACACAAGAATTTAGTAAACGTCTAAATGAAGTAGGCGTATATGCAAAATCTATCGTGTTCCCAACTGTAGCAAAAGGAACGGGTCGCGTTCGTAATATGCCTACAGCAGCTCATACGAAAGAAATGTTAGATGAAGCAATTCGTAAGTATGAAAAAGTAGGGAAAGAAATGGGTATCATTTAAGTAACGACATCTTTTGAATAGCTTGCAAATGAGGAGTGGGAAAAATGAAAAAAATTCTAGTAACCGGTTCTTTAGGGCAAATTGGTTCTGAACTAGTAATGAAACTTCGTGATGTATACGGTGCATCGAACGTTATTGCAACAGATATTCGTGAAACAGATAGTGAAGTAGTAACGTCTGGTCCATTTGAAACGTTAGATGTAACAGATGGGCAAAAACTACATGATATTGCAAAGCGTAATGAAGTAGATACAATTATTCATTTAGCAGCTTTACTTTCAGCAACAGCAGAAAAAAATCCGTTATTTGCTTGGAATTTAAATATGGGTGGACTTGTAAATGCATTAGAAGCAGCTCGTGAATTAAACTGTAAGTTTTTCACGCCAAGTTCTATCGGTGCATTCGGTCCATCAACGCCAAAAGATAATACGCCACAAGATACAATTCAGCGTCCTACTACGATGTATGGGGTAAACAAAGTAGCAGGGGAATTACTATGTGATTATTATCATCAAAAGTTTGGCGTTGATACGCGCGGTGTACGTTTCCCTGGTTTAATTTCTTACGTAGCTCCTCCAGGAGGCGGAACAACTGACTATGCAGTTGAAATTTATTATGAGGCGATTAAAAAAGGCACATACACCTCATACATTGCAGAAGGAACATACATGGATATGATGTATATGCCAGATGCTTTACAAGCGATCATTTCATTAATGGAAGCTGATCCAAGTAAACTTGTGCATAGAAATGCGTTCAACATTACAGCAATGAGCTTCGAGCCAGAGCAAATTGCAGCATCAATTCGTAAACACATTCCGAACTTTACAATGGATTACGCAGTAGATCCAGCTCGTCAAACAATCGCTGATAGCTGGCCAAACTCTATTGATGCAACAGCAGCAATGAAAGAGTGGGGCTTTAAAGCAGAATACGATTTAGACAAAATGACAACTGACATGCTGGCTAAGTTAAAAAAAAAGCTCACAGCTGAGTTAGTAATGAATTAATAGGAAGAGCCGATTCTTAGGAATTGGCTCTTCCTTCTTTTTAAGAGGGAGAAGAATAACATGCAAAGAGTTGACGTCGTATATGCACTAATACATGCCGAAGAAGCCGATAAAATATTAATGGTACATAATGTAGAACAAAACGTTTGGTCACTGCCGGGCGGGGCTGTTGAAAAGGGTGAAACGTTAGAGGAAGCTCTAGTAAGGGAAGTAAAAGAAGAGACAGGTTTAACTGCTATGGCAGGTGGACTTGTTGCGATCAATGAAAAATTCTTTGAAGAATCCGGGAATCATGCGCTACTTTTTACATTCCGAGCAAATGTAGTAACAGGTGAACTTGTTGCAGAAGATGAAGGAGAAATTTCTGCAATAGAGTGGGTGGATCGAACAATCGCAAATGAACGATTCCCATTCTACGATGGAGGATTCGAGGCATTACTAGAAGTAGCCATTCCATACAAGTTTCAACCAGAAACAAAGTAATTGAACGAAAAAAAGGAGCCAAAAGGCTCCTTTTTTCTATTCAATCGTCTTCAGTAATAGCTTTTTCAGTAGTGGTTTAATCTTCAATCTTAAATCTTCAGCGTGATTTGCAACTAAGAAGTGATGGTTATAAATGTTCTTCATTAATTGATAAGTTGCTTCTTTCGCTTCGCCTTCTTCGATGAAGATTCCGATTACTTCCATACCACTTTTACGAGCAAGTTTGACAGCTTCATGCGTATCTAAAATACCGTCTTGTTGATAGTCTAGCGCAGAAGGCTCACCGTCTGTAAAGACAAGTAAGAATTTATGCTTTTCTGGTCTTTTCGCAAGCTTTTCAGAAACGATACGAATAATATATCCGTCACGGTTATCTTCTTCTTCGCGAAGCTGCATAATTTCAGGACCTACGTTTGGTAAAGTTGAGTTTTTATACGTCACAACTTCATGGATAACGTTCGGCTTATCTTCAGGTTTAGCACTAGAAGCATCTTCCCAAAATCCGCTAATAGCGTGCGGGATTTTTAAAGATTTTAAAGCTTCATGGAATAGGACCACACTCTTTTTCGTTTCTTCCATTTTGTTATACATAGAACCAGAGCAGTCCACTAGTAGTTGGAATGCAACATCGAGCTCTTGTGATTCTTGCCCTTTTTTATAAAACATGCGTGGTTGCTTCTCAGTATAAATACGAAGGAATTTCTTACGAAGTCTTCCGTAATATTTATCACTATTTGCATTCGTTTTATTTTCAATTGTTTTTTCGATAATTTTCTTTAATTCTTTTACATCTTTATTAACGACTGACTTGATAGCTTGGTAATCTTTTTTCTCATCGGTATTTGTTTTGCGAGCTTCTTTAAAGGTATGAGAGGCACCTACATTATACTTACCGTATGCACCCTCGTTTTGGCTAGAAGCGTGTGAAGCTCTTGCTTCTTCTGTATCAGAGCCATCAAAGTTGGATTGTGTACTCTTTTGAGAAGTACCTTGTACAGAACCAAGTGCTTGATCGCCATCTTCTGATTCACGAGCAGTATCGCCCATCATGTTTGTTTTTGTTCCGCTTTCTAATTCAAAGCGTAAAAAGTTCTCGTTTTCGTTATTTTTATTTTCACGATGCCATGTGGAGAAACTTTCATCCATTTTGTTTTTATTTTCATCGTCATCTATGAGTTGCGTATCATCATTTGCTAAATCTTCAACGCGACAGTTCTTTTCGTCTGCAATGACAGATAAATAAAGCGGAGCATGTCCGAAATAATTATTAAGCATATCACTTTCAAGAAGTTCCTCTAAGCGATAGCGAATCTTCTCAACGATATACATAATATCTTCCGTATTACGAGATTGGAATATTTCATGCAAAATTGCTTCAATTTGCTCGAAATATTCATTATTAAACATTTCATATTTATCACTCGTTAATGAAAGATAGCATAGACAAAATAGACGATCACCGTGATAGTTACGAACACGATTTATTTCATTTTGTGAGCCAAAGTAATTGCGATACATTTCTTTTCGGCGTTTGAAAATATGTTTTGTGCCAGGTCGTAAATTTTTGACGATTTCCTCAACACGTAAATCTTCTAATAGAACAAATAATTGTGTTAAAAACTTTTTTAGAGGCGATTCTTGTAATTCAATCGCATAAGAACGAATTAAAGTCATGTCCGAGTAATGTTTATTACCAAGTGCTTTCAAAAACACTTCGCTTTTTAATCCGATTACTGTATCCTCTTCTTTTCGATCATCCCAAAAGTGACTAATGACAACCTTTTTTTCAATTTCGTCGTAGTATGCTTTATAGCCATACTCAAGATAGGCATCGTCTTCTTTTAGAAGAGCATACATTAAGTTTTCCATTTGTAGAAACAGCGACGCATCAATTTTTTTGTCACTAAAAATTTGTCTCATGAATTATCCCTCAAAGAAATAACTTTCTGCTAATTCACGGACAGTCATTTGTTCTGTTTCATCGTTTAATTTTGCGATAATGCTACGTTCAATTGCACGCATAACAGGAATATATACACCTAAATCACATGCATCGATAATGCCACGAATACTAGCTGCTTCTTCACTTACACGTCCATCACGAGCTAAAGGCATAAGGTCACTCGCGAATGCAACGAACTTGTCAATTGTTGCAACATCATTTAATTTTGATTCAGATAGTAATAGCTCTTTTAATGTATCACCTTGAATGTAAGGAACTTCAATAATAACGAAACGGTTTTTTAATGCCTCGTTTAGTTCACTTGTACCAACGTAACCTTCATTAATCGCAGCGATTACACGATACTCGTCATCACCGTATACAACTTCTTGTGTAAATGGATTAGTAATCATTTTACGGTAATCCAATGCACCGTGAAGAAGTGGTAATGTTTCAGGTTTTGCCATATTAATTTCATCAATATATAGGAAATGACCGTTCTTCATTGCCTTCATAAGAGGACCGTTAACAAATGTAACTTCAGATGCGCCATCTTTCGTTTGTAGTGTGTTGTATCCTAAAATACCTTCTACATCTAGGTCAACAGAACAGTTAATGCTATGCATTGGTTTTTGGAATAAAGAAGAAAGAGTTTCAGCTAGTACTGTTTTACCACTACCAGTTGGCCCTTTTAATAGAATGTTTTTCCCAAGAAGAAGGGCTGTAATAGCGTCTTCGATAATGCTGTTATCAGATGCTTTATATATTTTCTTTCCGATTAAATGTGCATTTTCACCAGCTTCTTGCTTATTCTTTTCATTAATTGTAGAAAGCTGCTCTTTTAAATCAGCATGTATATGAAATTGTTCTAACATGTATTTCCCACCTAACATTATTTTCATAAAGCAATACATCTTATGATAACTTGTTTTAATATGGTATGCAAAGAAAAGGAAAGAGAGAAAATGTAAAAGAAAAAGCAATCAATATTATATTGATTGCTTATAGCAAAGGAGAAATGAGTCGCATGAAAGACTCTAATATTCGTTTTTTGATACTTCTTTTTTGGAACGAGTTCCATTTAATCTCAGTGGAATGCTTAAAGTCTTCTTCAAAATCATGTTTAATATCATGAACGGTTTCGGATTCATAAAGTACACTAATAATTTCATAATTTAATTCAAAGCTACGTACATCCATATTTGCTGTTCCAATTGTTGCAATCTTATCATCAACGAGTACAATTTTCGCATGCATAAAACCATCTTTATAACTGTAAATGGAAGCACCAGCTTTTAAAAGTGGAGTGAAATAGGATTGAGATGCTTGATCACTAATAATACTATCACTTTTACCTGGATATAAAATACGTACATCTATGCCGGAAATTGCACTTAAGCGTAATAATGTTAAAGTTTCTTGATCTGGAATAAAGTATGGTGTAGCGATCCAAATAGATTTTTTAGCAGATCCCATAACAGCTAGTAATGTATTACGAATACTTTTATCATCTGAGCTTGGTCCACTTGCTACAATTTGAACAGCACCTTCTGCATCTGAAACTTCTTTACCTGGGAAGTATTGTTTATTCATAAATTGGTCCCAAGAATAGTTATTTAATCCACTAGAGGCATAGAGCCAATCTTCTAGAAAGATTGCTTGTAATTTATATAATGCTTTTCCTTCTATTTTTAAATGACTGTCTCGCCAAACGGGGAATTTTTTTGAACGGCCAAGATACTCATCACCGACGTTGAGTCCCCCGGTAAAACCAATTTCTCCATCTACAATAACGATTTTTCGATGGTTACGATAATTGACCGTTTCAAGTAACCAAGCTGAAAAAATAGGGTCAAATTCTACAATTTCAATTCCAACTTCTTTCATAGGCTGTAAAAAGCGTCTTCTTAACGTGTTACTTCCGAGTCCATCATAAAGGAAGCGTACAATAACACCGTCTTTTGCCTTCTTTATTAAAGCATCCCGAACTTTTGTACCAATCTCATCAGATTTATAAATATAGTATTGAATATGTATATGGTGTTTTGCATGCTCAATAGCTTGCAGAATTTCTGAAAATGTTTGATCTCCGTTTGTTAAAAGTTTTGTCGTTGTTCTATCCGCGGCAGGACCGCCTCCAAATTTTTGTACGACTTCTGTTAAATGTACGGAACGTTCATGTAAAGGAACTGTGAGTGACAATTCCAGTCGTCGTCCTTCTAAAATTTCACGGAATAATTTTCTTTGTTCTTCTGAACGGTGGAGGTGTTTTTTTCTTCTCCAACGGCTACGCCCAAAAATAGAGTATAAAAGCACACCGACAACAGGAAGAAGTGCTAATACTAAAAACCACGCTAAGGTGCTTTGGGGTGATCTATTTTCGATAAAAATAACGAATGAAATTCCTACGATTGTAATAGACCATAGGACACCTACAAATGTATATAGCGAAATAACCGATGTATTTAAAAGGAAAAGAACGATAGATACAATTGTAAATATTAATAATAATTGAACGATAGGCTTCTTCATTTCTATAAAATTCCTCTAATCTTTCTTAAATATAGACTTCTTATATAAAAGGTGTAATCCGACATTCTTATTATAAAGCGTTTTGTTTTTTTTACAAAATATAGACATTTTCCCCATGCTTTCCGCATTTGTCCTACATACAGTATATTGTTACGTTTTTATCCCATTATTTGCTGGTTAATGATCAGTGTAGGAGGGACAAAAACCTTGCCCCTTATATAGGAAAGAGAATGAGGTTTCTTTCCTGGATTTGTAGCAGGTGCATTATGAAGCCCAGGATATGATTATCCATATTACGCGGATTTTTCTTATTATATAGGTTACCAACAAAGTCCGTACTATTCATACAATGCCTATTAAGGTGAGAAAATGGAAAGGAGAGGGGAATAATGAATTATATAGAAAATAACGGATTGTATTATCGTCATAATCATGGAGGGCACCATCATAATGGCGGACATAATCACCATGGAGGACACAATCATTATGATCATCATCATCATCACGGTGGTGGCTGGGGTGGCGGCTCATGGGGCGGTGGATTTTTCCCGGGAAGTTTTGCTGGAGGCGTGTTAGGTGGACTTACAGCTGGCGCATTAACGGGTGCAGCAGGTGGAGGCTACTACCCAGCACCGTACCCAGTAACATATCCAGCACCATATCCAGTGCCATACCCAGGTTATCAGCAAATACCATATCAGTATTAAACTAAAAAGAGGATATCCTCTTTTTTAGTTTAATACTATATTTATAAAATACTTCCAAAATTAAGGTGGAAATATGTTAATATTTTATTATTGTAATTCAGTGTATTAAATGTAAATCTTGATTTTATCCCGCTATTTGTGGGCAGTAAAACTCCCACTTCAAAATTCAGATGGAACAAAGAAGTTAGGTGGAAGCCCTGCTTCCCGTAAACGCCCGATTGGTGAAGGCCAATAATCAGTGGATGATGAACAAAACCCCCACTGATTAAAGTTTCACTTTATATTATTATTCGTGAATAGTTGCATCTTGTAATTTAATCTCTATTTTATTATGTATCGGCAGTTGGATTTACATCTTAACATTTCATGAAATAAAGGAGATTAGGTGTGAGGCTATATTAATAGGGATTAGAGGCTAATATTGATGAAATTGTCACTTTAAAAATTAAAAGAATATAAGAGAATACGGTATAATAAATTTAGATAAACAGAGAGATGAGAAGCTTCTACTATCATTAAAATAGCACCATATTGCTTTTTTTATAAATAATATTATGTTATTTTAATTGGTCTATTTAGAAAAAATTTGTTATTTATGTAAAGGCATATTGTTAGAAGATGAAATATCTCTATTTCTATGAAGAGAAACAAGTTGTGTTTTAGTCAGATAGGAAGCAAGGAGAGGTGCGCATGCTAGAACAAAGAGGTCATGCATTATATGACTCTTCATTGCGAGATTTAAAATTAGCATTAGATGAGTCTTCAATTGTTGCTATTACAGATCGAAATGGTCGTATTACATATGTGAATGGTAATTTTTGTAAAACCTCAAAATATAAAAGAGAAGAGTTAATAGGAAAAGATCACCGTATTTTAAATTCTGGATATCATCCGAAAGCATTTTTTCAAATTTTATGGAAGCGTATTTTGAGTGGGAAAGTTTAGACGGGGGAAATTCGAAATCAAGCAAAAGATGGTACGTATTATTGGGTTAAAACAACAATTGTTCCATTTTTAAATGAAAAGGGAGAACCTTATCAATTTATTGCAATTCGAAATGATATAAGTAGTAGGAAAGAAGCAGAACAAAGATTACGATTAAGCGAAAGTCGTTATAGGGAACTTGCTTATCATGATACGTTAACAAGTTTACCAAACCGTTTACAGTTAATTACGACTGTAAATAAGATGATTGCAGAGAAAATAGAGTTGGCATGATTTACTTTGATTTAGATCGTTTTAAATTAGTGAATGATACGTTAGGTCATATGATAGGAGATTTACTTTTAAGCGAAGTTGCTTCACGGTTGCATTATGTGCTAGGAGAGGAAGATGTTCTGGCTAGGCTGGGTGGCGACGAATTTGTGCTGTTAACAAAAACTCATACACATGATGGGATGGGGCAGTTAGCGACATCCGTGTTGTCATGCTTTCAAGCGCCATTTATGCTTGAAGGTCATGAAATATATATTTCAGCTAGTCTAGGACTTTGTTCCTATCCGCAAGATGGAAAAGACGTGGAAACGTTATTGAAAAATTCGGATTTAGCCATGTATAGCGCGAAAGAGCAAGGAAGAAATGCGGCGTGCTTCTTTACAGATGAATTACGTGCGAAAATAAACCGTAGAATGAAAATAGAATTTGCTTTGCAAAAAGCAATTCGTGATGAAGAATTAAAAGTGGCATTACAGCCCATTATTGATTTGAAAACAATGAAATGTACTGGTATTGAGGCTTTAGTACGTTGTAATACAGAAGAAGGTCCTATTTCACCAAGTGAATTTATACCTGTAGCTGAAGAGTGTGGACTTATTATAAAACTAGGAGACTGGGTACTAGAAAAGTCATGTCGACTGTTTAAAACTTTACCAGAGTATCAAGAGGGACTGAAGTTATCTGTTAATTTATCAATACAACAATTGATGCAAAAGCGATTTATTTTATCTGTTCGTAGTATATTGAAGCGAACAGGATTTCCACCAAGTCGTTTAATATTAGAAATAACAGAAAGTATAGCTGTACGTCATTTTGATTATATTATTGCTACATTACAAGAATTAAGAAGTATGGGGATTTTAATTGCTTTAGACGATTTCGGAACAGGGTATTCCTCATTATATTATTTAAAAAAACTCCCACTTGATATTGTAAAAATTGATCGTAATTTTATTCGTGAGTTTCATTATGATCATGCACAACCTGAGCGAACGATTGTAAAATCGGTTATTGAAATTGCCCATAGTTTAAATTTATTAGTGGTTGCTGAAGGGGTAGAAACGGTAGAACAAGAAAGTTTATTACAATCAATGGGCTGTGACTTTGTACAAGGTTTTTATTATGCAAAACCGTTAGATGTAGGTAAACTAAAAGAAAAGCTAATAACTGACTTTTAATAAAAAAAGGAGAAGCGGAAAGCTTCTCCTTTTTTATTTTTTTTGTGAATCTTTCATTAAAATTGGATAAAGAATAAGGCCTAATACAAACAACCCAATTCCTAAGAAGAACGTTTTTAAATCAGCAGTTCCTGTTTTAATAACCCAAATGGAATATAAAAATGCTAGTGCAGTAATGATACCATCTTTTATTCGAGATCCAGGCATTATATCATACGTTTCCCCCGTAATAACTAATTTTAATTGATACAAGGTAGAAACAAGGTATGGGATTAAATATGCTAATGTCGCTACAACAATAGCGAAATTATATGCTTCGGAAACAGTACCAGAAATCGTTGAAAATAAGAAAATTTGTGTCATTACATTTGTAATAAATAATGATTTTGAAGGGCTTCCTTTTTTATTTGTTTTTCCGAAAAACTTAGGGAAAAGCCCATTTTTTGCTGCTTGGTAAGGTACTTCTGAGCTAACAACGATCCATCCTACAGTAGAACCGAATAAAGATACGAGTGCAAGTAAGGCCATTATATAAGCACCTTTAGTACCAATTGCTAAATTTAATGCATCTACTAATGGCTTTTGAGACTCTTTTAAAACATCTTGCGGAAGAGCGCCCATTGTTAGTAGAGTAATTGCCATGTAAATAAGAAGAGCAATAATTAATCCAAAAATCGTTGCTTTTTTAACATCACGCTGAGATTTTGCACGATTAGAAAGCATAACTGCTGACTCAATACCGATGAACGCCCAAAGTGTTGCAATAGCAGCTGAATTTATTTGTCCCCCTAATGAAATGGCTTGTCCAGATTCATTCATAAATGTTTGGCCGTCTCCGAAATTAGAGGCATTGAAAATGAATAATGTGATTACAATAAACATTGTAAATCCGATGATTTTTGCGATTGTTGCAAGAAGATTCATATTACCAGCGCGATCAATATTTTGAGAAAGAATATATTGAATTCCCCATAACATAAGGCTACATACGAGGAAAGTTAACCCTTTTCCAAGTTCTAGTGAAAATCCGTTTGTTGAAAAGAGAATTTGCTTACTTTGTAAAACTGGAAAGAATGTTGATAAGTATCCAGCAAAGGAAATAATAACAGATGCTGTAGCAGCCCAGTTAGCAGCCCAATATCCCCAAGCCATACTATACCCTGCAACTTTACCTGCCTTTTTGGATGTAAACATTGCTTGGGCATAACTTTGTGGTCCGGCTTTTAATTCTGGTTTTCGAATTGCTAAATTTCCAAATACGAGTGCAATCATAAATACACCAAAACCTGTAATACTCCATGCAAGTGTAGAACCCATTGGACCTGATACATGTGCTAAGTTTGCTGGGAGCATAAATACGCCACCGCCAACCATATTGCCGATAACAAAAGCTGTTAAAATCCATAATCCCCATTTTTTCGTTTCCATTTTTGTTAACTCCTTTGTAGTAAGTTTTGCTTAAACATCATTTTTTACTAGCTTTTTGGCAATAAAAAAAGAGCCATGTAGATAAAAAATACCTACATGGCTCTTTGCCAAAGCGTAGGTACAATGGGAATAACCCTTGTACCTACGCGTAATTTTTCCGCTAGGTTTCAAGGGTTAAGTATGATGATGATGTTTTTGTGCAAATGTAACTACAATTGTTGTATAAGTAAGCATAGTTCTTTGCTCCCTTTCTCCTCTGATTTTGAAGTTAGTATACTACATGTTTTTTTGAATGAAAAGAAAAATATAAATTTTTTTATAAAAATACGTATCATTGGTTAAATATTTACCTATATTTTTCTTGTACTGGAAAATAAGTGAGAGATTGGCAGAAGAGTGTAGCATGGTATAATACATATAGAATTAGAAGGTGACAAGGGGCTATTGTAGATGATGAGTAAGTATGAACAAATTTATACAGAAATCAGTAAGTCTATTGATAATAAACAATTAAAAGAGGGATGCAAAATCCCATCAGAAACTGAATTAATGAGGCAGTATGAAGCAAGCCGAGGCACTGTAAGAAAAGCGGTAGATTTATTGCAAGAGCGTGGATATGTTCAAAAAATACATGGAAAAGGTGTTTTTGTTTTAAAGCGAAAAAACATTGAGTTTAATTTTGGCGGCATAGTAAGTTTTCAAGAAGAAAATGAGCGTTTAGGACGTAATTGTATTACAGAAGTCGTGGAAATGGAGAAAGTAAAAGCGACAAAAGAGGTAGCCAAGTTATTAAACGTGAAAGAAAAAACGGAAATAGATCATATTAAGCGTGTACGAAATATTGATGGAGAAAAAGTAATTTTAGATATAAACCATTTTGTATCGGAATATATTCCAGGATTAACGAGAGAAATTGCAACTGCATCGATTTATAAATACATTGAGAAAGAATTAGAGCTACATATTAGCTATTCACAGAGGGTAATTGAAGTACAACCATGTACAGATGATGACCGAAAGTATTTAGACTTAAATGGAACAGACTATGTTGTCGTTGTAAAAAACTTTACTCATTTATACGATGGGAGTCAGTTCGAATATACGGAATCACGTCACCGTTTAGATATTTTTCACTTTTCGGATGTGGCGCGAAGAAAATAAAGAGATGGAGCGAAATAATCGTTCCATCTCTTTATTTATCCCGCTATTTGCGGGCAGTAAAAATCCCCCCTCAAAATTCGGCAGGAGCCAAGAAGTTAGGTGGAAGCCCTGCTGCCCGTAAACGCCCGATTAGTGAGGGCTGATTAAAGTTTCACTTTATAAAAAAATCACCAACTCGTATATACGAGTGTTGACTAACTTATATATACGAGTTAATATGTAAGTGTAAACGGTATCAAAAACAGAAAAGAGGGACGGGAATATGGGGAAAGACTATCGTAAGACAGCAGAAGAAGTGTTGCAGTACATTGGTGGAAAAGACAATATTGAACAAGCTGCGCACTGTGTAACGAGGCTCCGTATCGCTTTAAAAGATGAAAGTAAAATAGATAATGATAAATTGCAGTCTGTTTCATTAGTGAAAGGAGCGTTTCATAACGCTGGGGTATTTCAAATTGTAATCGGTCCAGGGGACGTAGATCGTGTTTACGCTGAATTGATAACGCTTGCAGGTATGGAGGAATCGACAGTAGCTGATGTAAAAGATTCTGGAAACCAAAAGTTAAATCCAGCTCAAAAATTTGTAAAAGTATTTTCAGATGTATTTATGCCGATATTACCAGCGATTGTAACAGCTGGTTTACTGATGGGGATTAACAATTTATTAGGGGCAAAGGACTTATTTTTTGATGGTAAAAATTTATTAGATGTTTATCCGAACTTAGGAGGGCTTTGGGATTTAATTAATATGATGGCCAATACAGCGTTCGTATTCTTACCAGCACTTGTCGGTTGGTCAGCAACGAAGCGTTTTGGTGGTAGTCCGATACTCGGGATTGTTATGGGATTAATGCTTGTGCATCCGGCCTTATTAAACGCGTGGGATTATGGAAAAGCAGCGACTGGTTTAGAGGGACAAAAGATTGAGTACTTCGATATTTTAGGATTATTTCAAATTGAAAAGGTAGGATATCAAGGTCAAATCCTACCGGTTTTAGTAGCGGCATTTGTCTTAAGTAAAGTGGAAATCTTTTTAAAGAAACATGTACCAAATGCGATTCAATTATTAGTTGTACCAATTACAACAATCGTTGTGACAGGTGTGTTAGCATTGGGAATTATCGGTCCAGTTACACGTCATATTGGAGATTTATTAACAGCTGGATTAGTAGGTGTATATGAAACAGTACCAGTAGTTGGAGCAGTATTATTTGGAGCATTATATGCACCGCTCGTAATTACAGGTATGCATCATATGTTTATTGCCATTGACTTACAATTAATTGCACAACACGGCGGTACATTCATTTGGCCGATGATTGCTCTTTCTAACATTGCACAAGGCAGTGCGGCACTAGCAATGTTCTGGATTTCTAAAAATCAAAATGATAAAAGTATGGCATCGACATCAGCAATTTCAGCGTACTTCGGTATTACAGAGCCAGCGATGTTTGGTGTGAATTTACGAAATAAATTCCCGTTCTATGCAGCGATTATAGGATCTGCTGTGGCAGCGATATTCATTACATTAAATGGTGTATTAGCACCTGCTATCGGAATTGGCGGATTGCCAGCATTTATTTCTATCATTCCGAAATCGATTCCAATGTTTATTGTAGGAATGATTATCGCAATTGTAATCCCATTTACGTTAACATGGTTATTTGCAAAAAGAGTTAAACAGAAGTAGGAGGAAGTTAAGCATGAAGGATTGGCATAAAAGTGTAGTCTATCAAATTTATCCGAAGAGCTTTAATAGTTATTACAATAAAGAAACCGGTGATATAAAAGGGGTTACAGAGAAACTAGATTATTTAAAAGAACTTGGAGTAGATTATATTTGGTTAACACCGATATACGAATCACCACAAAACGATAATGGATACGATGTAAGTGATTATTACAGTATTGATCCATCTTACGGAACGATGGAAGAGTTTGAAGAGCTTTTAGAAGAAGCGAAAGCACGTGACATTGAAATTATGCTCGATATTGTCGTAAACCATAGTTCGACGAAGCATAAGTGGTTTAAAGAAGCAAAAGAAGATAAAAATAGTCCGTATCGTAATTATTATATTTGGCGTGATGAAAAGAATAATTGGCAGTCTAAATTTGGTGGATCAGCTTGGAAATATGATGAGCAGACTAAGCAATATTATTTACATCTATTTGATGAGACACAAGCAGATTTAAATTGGGAAAATGAAAAGCTTCGTGAAGAAGTGTACGATATGATGCGCTTTTGGCTTGATAAAGGTGTAAAAGGATTCCGTCTTGATGTTATTAATTTAATTTCAAAGGATCAAAGGTTTTTAAGTGATGAAGGCACCCTGGCTACAAGTGATGGGCGTAAATATTATACGGATGGTCCACGCGTCCATGAATATTTACAAGAGATGAACCGAAATGTTTTTGAAGGGAAAGATGTAATTACAGTTGGAGAAATGTCATCTACGACAATTGATAATTGTATTAAATATTCAAGCCCAGAGCGTAATGAACTAAGCATGACATTTAGTTTCCATCATTTAAAGGTAGATTATCCAAATGGTGATAAGTGGACGAAAGCTGATTTTGATTTCATTAAATTAAAAGAAATTATGTCTAGTTGGCAAATTGAAATGCAAAAGGGCGGAGGATGGAATGCGTTATTTTGGTGTAATCATGACCAGCCTCGCATTGTGTCACGCTTTGGTAATGATGGAAAGTACCGAAATGAATCTGCAAAAATGTTAGCAACGGCTATGCATATGTTGCAAGGCACACCTTACATTTATCAAGGCGAAGAAATCGGTATGACGAATCCTAATTTTGAGTCTATCGAACAATATCGTGATGTGGAATCGTTAAATATATATGATATAAAACAAGAAGAAGGCTTATCTAAAGAAGAGATTATAGGAATTTTAAAACAAAAATCTCGTGACAACTCCCGTACTCCGATGCAGTGGAATGAAGAGGCGAACAGCGGTTTTACAACAAGTACGCCTTGGATCTCTGTAGCTGAAAATTTTAAAGAGATAAACGTAGAGAAGGCATTAGAAGATAATGAATCTGTATTTTATCATTATAAAAAGTTAATTGAACTTAGAAAAAAATACGATATAATTACAGACGGAAAATATGATGTTTTAGATGAAAATCATCCTAAGATTTGGGCGTATACACGTACTGTAAATAATGAAGTATTACTTGTTATAAATAACTTCTATGGAGAAGAAATAACATATTCTGTACCAGGTAATGTTCAATTAGATGGGATGAAACAAGAAGTATTATTGTCAAATTATAAAGATTCAAGCAAGGATATTACAAATCTTAACTTAAGACCTTATGAATCAATTGTATATCGATACACAAAATAAAACAGTTGTATGCCCGCGAGGCATACAACTGTTTTATTTTAAGACACCGCTATATAAAATATCTACTTCTACTTCTACTTCTGGTTTGAACTTCACTTTTGCATAATCTTTATTCCAATTTTTTTTCTTCCATAGACAAATCAAATCGAGTTAATAGTGGTTCAAGAGCGAATTGGTGAATTAAATTGGGGTCTGTTAAAGATTCGATATATAAGATTGTTCCTTTTCCATTTTGAAAAGGAACATCTAATTTTTTTATATCATCGGAATGAGAGAGCTTGTTTTCAATGTAATTAATATTTTCCGCAAGTGATGGAAACATAGGCTTCGTTTTATTCGTCTGTTGGTTATTGTTTTGTTCTGTCACATTGTCCACCCCTTTTAGGATTAAATTATCACTGTTAATTTTTGTTTTTTATGAAAAAATTATGCTTGTATTCTTTTTAAGAAATTAGCTTGAAAGTTACGTTACGTCATCTTTTATACTAAAGAAAATAGGATATAGGGGATGGTATAGATGACTTTGAGGTATATGTGGGGATGGAAAGAAATCTTATATTTATTTATGTTTGTATTCATTATTGTTCCAGTAACAGTTGAATCTCTTTTTTTTGAGTATGCTTTAAAAATAATAGGGAACTCATTATATGCTGGAGTATTAATGGGACTTATAATGGCAGTGATATTTACGTTTGTAGTTTATCTTTTTTGCATAAAAAGATATAAACTGTCGTGGAAAGATATTGGAATTCGGAAGCTTTCATGGAAAGATTTATTGTGGACATTTGTAGCGGTTATTTCTTTGATTGTAGTTAGTATTGGAGTATTAATGATAATGGAGAAACTGGGGATTTCTTTTGAAAATAGTAAAACGGAGACGGTCCAAAAGGATAAATCAATATATTCGTTCTGTATCGCGGTAATTGGAGCGGCGGTTATATCACCAATCTATGAAGAGATTTTATATAGAGGTGCTTTTTATACGTTTTTTCGTGAGAGATATGGCATATGGGGCGGCGTACTTATAAGTTCCATAATATTTACCGTTGTTCATATTCCAACATATAACACATTACCGGTGAATTTTTTAAGCGGAGTAGCATTTGCATGGTTATATGAGAAAACAAATTCTATTTTATCGGCTATGATTGCCCATGCACTATTTAACTTCATAGCAGTACTTCTCACATTTATGTCGAATTAAGAAGAGATATAGGAGGGATACATATGGAAATAGCTGTAGAACGTGTTTTTACAAAAGAGATTTTAGCAAGAGCAGCAAAGGCATATCATGTAACGTTGGAAGAAAAGCCACTTGGTGATTTTGAAAATTATATTTTTAAGGCGAAGGGTAAAAATAATGAAGATTACGTATTACGCTTAACTCATTCTTCTCATCGTTCAAAAAAAGAGGTAGAGGCTGAACTAGATTTTTTACGATATGTTGCGGAGAATGGGGCAAAGGTAGCGGGACCTCTTTACTCAACATCTCAAAATCTTGTAGAAGAAATCGAAGCTGAGGATGGTACTTTCTTTTTCGCTTCTTTATTTACATACGCAAAAGGTGAGCAAGTAAAAGGAGAAGAATCACCTTATTGGGGAGATACTTACTTTGAAGCGTGGGGAAAAGCGATTGGACAACTGCATCGCCTTACAATGAATTATCCTAAAACTGACTACCGTGATACGTGGGAAGAGGACGAAAGTAGCATTGTTAATGAATTAGAAGATGAGAAAGTGAAAGAGATTGCTGCTATATTAATGGATGAAATAAAGGCTCTTCCAATCGAAAGAGAAACGTTCGGCCTTATGCATGGCGATATTCATCCAGGCAATTTTCATTATGATGGAAAAGAGCTAACAATCTTTGATTTTGATGATGCAGCTTATAATTACTTTATACATGATTTAGCAATGGTTCTTTATTACTCGGTTCTTTTTACACCGTGGACAGTGGAGGAGAAGACGACATTCGCTCGTAAACAGTTACAAGTGTTAAGAAAAGGATACGAATATGAACACAGGCTAGCGGATAGTTGGTATGAATCGTTACCGTTATTTTTACGTCTACGTGATATTGGTTTATACGGTACGCTTCAAAAGAAGTTTAAAGGGAAAGATATGCCAGATCATTTTCGAGAATTAGCAGAACAACTCTATGAAAGAATTATAAAGAAGGAAGCAATTGTGAATATATAATACATCCAGATCGAGACAAAGTATACAAAATAAATGTATACTTTGTTTTTTTATACAAAAATATGTTTACTTTATTAAAATAATATTGTTATAGATTAGGTATACACTTATAATTTTATATATATTCTGAATATTCTTTATAAAGGAGGAGGGGGAAAGTTGGAAGCTATCGTAAGTTGGATAAATAATATTGTTTGGAGTCCCGCACTTGTCTATTTATGTTTAGGAGTAGGCTTATATTTTTCCATTCGAACGAGGTTTTTACAAGTAAGACATGTAGGAGAAATGGTGAAGCTTACATTTCAAGGGGAAAAGTCTGATGCGGGTGTTTCTTCATTCCAAGCGTTAGCACTTTCGTTATCAGGGCGCGTTGGAACGGGAAATATTGCCGGTGTTGCAACGGCTGTTGCCTTTGGTGGTCCAGGGGCTGTATTTTGGATGTGGGCGGTAGCCTTTTTAGGAGCTGGTTCTGCATATGTAGAATCGACGCTTGCACAAATATATAAGACGAAGCATCAAGGGCAATTCCGCGGTGGACCTGCTTATTACATTGAAAAAGGACTAGGTGTTAAATGGTACGCATTAGTGTTCGTTGCAGCGACAATTCTTGCGACGGGAATGCTGTTACCGGGTGTTCAGGCGAATAGTATTGCTGTAAGTTTGGAAACAGCTTTTGGCATTAATACTTCTGTATCCGGAGCGGTATTAGTAGCGGCATTAGCACTTATTATTTTTGGTGGAGTTAAGCGAATTGTTAACGTAGCGCAAGTTGTAGTACCGTTTATGGCGCTTGGCTATATTTTAGTAGCTTGTATAATTGTAGCTATGAATATTGAAAAATTACCAGACGCTTTCATGTTAATTTTAAAAAGTGCATTTGCATTAGAAGCGGCTTTTGGCGGGATTATCGGTTTAGCAATTTCTTGGGGTGTAAAACGTGGTATTTATTCAAACGAAGCAGGGCAAGGAACTGGGGCCCATGCAGCAGCAGCAGCTGAAGTATCGCATCCAGCTAAACAAGGATTAGTACAAGCATTTTCCGTTTACATTGATACATTATTTGTTTGTTCAGCAACAGCATTTATGATGATTATTACAGGCATGTATAACGTATTTGATGCAAGCGGAAAAAACTTTATCGTCAATAAATTAAATGGTGCACAGCCAGGTCCTGGTTATACACAGGCAGCAGTAGAATCTGTTTTCCCTGGATTTGGAAACGGTTTCGTGGCAATCTCTCTACTATTCTTCGCATTTACAACAATTATGGCTTATTACTACATTGCAGAAACGAATATAGCTTACTTAAATCGTGATAAAGACCGTCCTTGGATGTCTATCGTACTAAAGTTTGTATTCTTAGGAGTTGTATTCTACGGTTGTGTAAAAACAGCAGCAACAGCATGGGCTTTAGGAGATATTGGTGTAGGAATTATGGCATGGGTTAACATTATTGCGATTTTATTATTACAAAAACCGGCATTGATTGCATTAAAGGATTATGAAAAGCAGAAAAAAGAAGGAAAAGATCCAGTATTCGATCCGCAGAAATTAGGAATTAAAAATGCTGATTTCTGGGAGCATGAATACGGGAAAGACAAGAAAGAAGAAGTATCTTAAGAGAATAGAAATGAAAGAGCAAAGGGAAATCCCTTTGCTCTTTTTTATGGACAAAATGAAGCTGAAAGTTATTTTTTTGCCTATTTTTGAATATAAAAAGAATGTACATGCTTTGTTTAGGGGAAGGGGGGAGTATGTTGATAGAGTTTCGTAATGTAAATAAATATTATGGTAACTTCCAAGTTTTGAAAAATATTAATGTGCAAGTGAAAAAGGGTGAAGTGGTAGTAGTTGTCGGGCCTTCAGGATCAGGAAAAAGTACATTGCTTCGGTGTATAAATCAATTAGAGACAATTACAGACGGAGAATTAATGGTACAAAATACGGAGGTACACAATGCAAAAACAGATATGAATGAACTACGCCGAAATATCGGGATGGTTTTTCAGCATTTTTATTTATACCCGCATAAAACGGTTCTTCAAAATATTACACTAGCACCTATTAAAGTAAATAAAGTTTCAAAAGAGGAAGCTGAGAAAACAGCGATGTTTTATTTAGAGAAAGTAGGAATTCCGGAGAAGGCTAGTGTATATCCGCATCAATTATCAGGAGGTCAACAGCAAAGGGTAGCGATTGCTAGGGGGCTCGCAATGCAGCCAGAAATTATGCTATTTGATGAGCCTACGTCTGCTCTTGATCCAGAGATGATTGGAGAAGTGCTTGATGTTATGAAAACGTTAGCTAAAGAAGGGATGACGATGGTTGTCGTCACACATGAGATGGGATTTGCGCGAGAAGTAGCAGATAGGATTTTATTTATGGATGAGGGCCAAATTATTGAGGATACAACACCAGCATCATTTTTTGCAAACCCAGAACAAGAAAGAGCACGTTTATTTTTAAGTCGAGTGTTAAATCATTAAAGGAGGAATTTCATGCTTAAAATGAAAAAGTTGTTTACCTTAATCGTATTCTCATGTTTATTCGTACTTGTTGTTGCTGGGTGCGGAAGTAAAAAAGATGAGGCGAAAGAAACGAATACGAAGCAAGGCGGGGCCATAGAGCAAATTAAGAAGCGCGGGAAATTAGTAGTTGGGGTGAAGAATGATACGAATTTATTTGGGCTGAAAAATCCTTCAACAGGGCAGGTAGAAGGATTCGATGTTGATATCGCGAAGGCACTTGCGAAAAAAATTCTTGGGGACGAAAAGAAACTAGAGCTGAAAGAAGTAACATCTAAAACACGAATTCCACTACTGAAAAATGGTGATATTGATGCAATTATCGCGACAATGACAATTACGGAAGAGCGTAAAAAAGAAGTGGATTTTTCAGATGTATACTTTAAAGCGGGGCAATCGTTACTTGTGAAAAAAGGGAGCGATATTAAAAGTATTGATGATGTGAAAAAAGGTGTGAAAGTGTTAGCTGTAAAAGGTTCAACGTCTACAAATAATATACGTCAAAAATCACCAGAATCGACTGTATTAGAATTTGAAAATTACAGTGAGGCGTTTACAGCGTTAAAAGCAGGAAAAGGTGATGTTTTAACGACAGATAATGCAATTCTTTATGGAATGGCAAAACAAGATTCTAATTATGAAGTTGTAGGGAAAATTTTCACGGATGAACCGTACGGAATTGCAGTGCAAAAGGGTGCAGAGGATTTAACAAAAGAGATTAATAGTTTATTAAAAGATATGAAAGCTAATGGAGAATACGATAAATTATATGAAAAATGGATCGGTCAAAAACAAGAAAAATAAAGTGAAACTAACTGGAATAAATAATAAGAATGAGAGGATGAGGGATACTCATCCTCTTCTTATAAAGAAAGAGGGGAGAATATGTGCCTGATTTTTCTATATTAACGAATAACATTGATATGTATTTAGAAGGCTTTAAATATACGGTTATGTCTAGTGTAATTGCATTAATAGGAAGTTTTATTTTAGGAGTAATTTTGGCGGTAATGCGTATTGCACCTATTCGTATTTTAAATTGGATGGGCTCTACTTATGTAGAGTTTGTTCGAAATATTCCACTCGTATTAATTGCATTCATTTTTTATTTTGCGTTGCCGGTAATAGGAATTACTTTCAACGGTTTTGTAGCAGGGACAGTTGCGCTTACAGTTTATACAGCGGCTTTTATTGCGGAAGTAATTCGTGCTGGTATTTTATCAGTCGCGAAAGGTCAAATGGAAGCAGCACGTTCTTCAGGATTAACTTATACGCAAGCGATGTATTATGTCGTCTTACCTCAAGCGATGAAAATCGTAATTCCTCCTCTAGGAAATCAATTTCTCAATTTAGTAAAAAACTCTTCAATACTCGGAATTATTGCTGGAACGGATTTAATGTATCAAGGAGACTTAATTTCAACGAAGACGTTTGTTACGTTTGATGTATATATATTTGTGGGGATGTTTTATTTAGTATTAACAATTCCACTAAGTATGCTGGTGCGTTATTTAGAAAGACGCTTGGCAAAGGAGGGGGTGTAGATGGATTTTCAAGGTGCTATTACAGGAGATCATATACTCTTTTTATTAAAAGGATTGCTTATCACGCTAGAAGTCGCTCTTGTAGCGATTGTACTTAGTTTTATTATCGGTAGTGTAATAGGAACGTTGCGCTATGCAAAAATACCCGTCATCTCACAAATACTAGGATTTATCGTTGAAGTTATTCGGAATTTACCACTTCTTTTAATTATATTTTTTACGTATTTTGCACTTCCAGAGGCAGGTTTGAAGTTAGAAATTATAACAGCCGTAATTGTTGCTTTAACGATATTTGAAGCAGCGATGATATCTGAAATTGTTAGAAGTGGCTTATTATCTATCGAAAGAGGGCAAATTGAAGCGGCGCGCTCTTCAGGATTAACATATGTCCAGACGCTTTGGCACATTATTTTACCGCAAGCACTTAGAAGAATGGTTCCTCCGCTTGTTAGTCAATTTATTTCATTGTTAAAGGATACGTCATTAGCGGTTGTTATATCATTGCCAGAGCTTATGCATAATGCTCAAATTATTAGCGGACAGAACGTAAATTATATGATTCCAACATTTATACTAGCAGCTTGTATGTATTTCGTTGTAAATTACGGTTTATCAATTTTATCTAGAAGATTAGAAATACGTTAACTCTTACAATAATACGTAAGGGTTTTTCCTTATTAATCCTTAATTACCTTAAAATAGAATCTGAATCTCTTAATAATTAAATTTTTATAATGTTTTATCAGAAAAGTTTTAATTTTATATAGAAATTGTAACCGCTTTCGTGTATATTTTTATTATCAGAAAATTTTAAAAAGAGATAGAGGGTTTATAGGGGAGGATTACAATGCAGCAAACAACGAATGATAAATTACATCGTACGATGAAGAGTAGACATTTATTTATGATCGCACTAGGTGGTGTAATCGGGACAGGTTTTTTCCTAGGTTCAGGATACACTATTAATCAAGCTGGACCAGGGGGAGCCATCCTTTCATATTTAGTGGGCGGATTTATTATGTATTTAACAATGCTTTGTCTTGGAGAGCTAACGGTAGCGATGCCAGTTTCAGGATCTTTCCAAAAGTATGCGACGAAGTTTATTGGACCAGGAACTGGGTTTATGATCGGCTGGCTATACTGGATTGGATGGGCGGTAACAGTAGGATTAGAATTAACATCGATCGGTTTAATGATGAAAAGATGGTTTCCGAATGTTGATGTTTGGGTATGGTGTCTCGTATTCGGGGTTATTTTATATGCTTCAAACGCTATTTCAGCGAAAAGTTATGCTGAATTAGAGTTTTGGTTCTCTAGTATTAAAGTAGTTACAATTATTGCATTCATTCTACTTGGTGGTAGCGCATTACTAGGATTTTTACCATACGACGGAAAAGAAGCAGCACCTCTTTTCTCTAACTTTGTAAGTGATGGTGGGCTATTCCCAAATGGACTAGCCGCAGTGCTTCTTACGATGATTACAGTTAATTTTTCCTTCCAAGGAACAGAGTTAATCGGGATTGCAGCAGGAGAGAGTCAGAATCCTGAAAAAACAATTCCACGTGCAATTCGTAATACAGTATGGCGTATTATGATATTCTTCATCTTAACAATGACAATTTTAGTAGGATTAATTTCTTGGAAAGAAGCAGGAGTAATTGAAAGTCCATTCGTAGTTGTATTTGATAAAATCGGTATTCCATATGCAGCTGATATTATGAACTTCGTTATTATTACAGCTCTTCTATCTGTAGCGAACTCAGGATTATATGCAGCAACGCGTATACTATGGTCACTTGCAAATGAAGGAATGGCACCAACTTCTTTCAAGAAAGTAAATAAACGTGGTATTCCAATTACAGCGTTAGTCGTAACGATTGCTGTTGCGGCGTTATCTTTATTAACAAGCTTCCTTGCAGAAGATACAGTATATATGTACTTATTATCTATAGCTGGTTTATCTGCTGTTTCAAGTTGGATCATTATTGCTTTATCACAACTTCGCTTTAGAAGTCAGTATTTAAAAGGCGGAGGAAAATTAGAGGACTTAAAGTATAGAACACCACTATACCCGCTTGTTCCAATTTTAGCTTTAATTACAAATAGTATCGTTGTTATTAGTTTAGCGTTTATTCCAGAACAAAGAATGGCGTTATATTGTGGTATTCCATTTATCATTTTCTGCTACATATATTATTATATGAGTAAGAAACGGAAGAAACCGATGAAAGTGGAGATGGAAAAAACAAATGAAACTAACAATCAAACATGATGATATAGAAGCAGATTTATCGTATGGTCAATTAGTGATTGGAAAAGAAAATGGATATTCACCGTTACAATTACTAATCTCTTCTATCGCAGGATGTAGTGCAATTGTCTTTCGAACGATTTTAGAAAAGAAACGTATTACATACGATACGTTTACAATTGAAACTGAAATTGGTAGAAGTGAAGCTCTATCAAAACCAGTTGAAAGTGTTCATTTGCACTATAAAATTAAAGCACAAAACATTACAGAAGAGCAATTAGACAAGGCGCTGCAACTTGCGGTGAAAAATTGCACAATTGTTCAATCTGTAAAGGATAGTATAAAAGTTACAGAAACAATTGAATTAGTAAAGTGAAACTTTAATCAGTGGGGGTGTTTATCACCACTGATTATTAGCTTTCACCAATCGGGCTTTTACTGCCCGTTAATGCGGGGTAAGGTGAAACAGAAAAACGTGAGAATAGGGCGCTCACGTTTTTTTGTTTTTGAAAGAGGAGGAACCATGATGGAATGTTTAGGGTGTAAACTAGCAAATGCAGAAGAAATTATATATAAAGTGTATGAAGATGATTATGTAACTTGTTTTTTAGATCATGCGCCTTTCTATACAGGGCATACTTTAATCGTGCCAAAGCAGCATGTTGTAGAAGTAGACGAATTAGATGATTGTGTAGCAAAAGCGATTATGGATGCTTCTAAGCTTATTTCAAAGGCTATTAAATTACTGTATAAACCAGATGGAATTACAATTTGTCAAAATGGTGGAATTTTTAATGAGTTAACGCATTATCACATGCATGTTGTACCGAGATATAAAGAGCGCTCGTTTGCTGAATTTTATACGGTACAACCGGAAGAAAAGCAGAATCATGACTTTGAAGAAACAAAGACATTGTTAAAAGAAGTGATAGAGCAAATACTGCATACCGAAAAGGCGTAAGAAGAATTTTCTTACGCTTTTTAGTCTTCATACATATTTAAAATCTCTTTCGCGCGTATACGTAAACCATCTATTAATTCTTTCGGTTCTAAAACTTGTGCATCTTTTCCAAGCCGATAAAATAGAGGCGTAATAAAATTAATTTCGCCTTTATCAATTGTTGAGTTTATATATCCTGTCCCGTTTGCATTTATTACAACGAACTCCTCAAGGTAAGGAACGCTTTTACATTGGCGTACGCCTTCTGTTGTCAGTAAAACATGTAACTGTGTAGGACTGTGTACTACGTTAGAGCTAGAGGTAAACCATTCTTCTAAATTCATGAACGTATCTTCATTTTCTTCTGTTGATAATACAGAAAGAATACGATCAACGCGATACAGTAATACTTTTTTTCTACTAAAGTCATAGGATGGCAAATACCATAAACCATCGTGAGCATATACACCGATAGGTTGAACGTGTTTTGTTTTTATCCCTGATTTAGATTCGTATTGAAAGTGTAAATTTTTATTTTCAATAGCCGCTGTTAACACTTCTTTTAAAAGTGGTGTATCAATTGTTCTCTTAGGATTCCAAAAGGCGATATAAGAGCGGATTTTATCAACTTTCGCTTTCGCATCGTTTTGGAGAGAGCTATACAGTTTATGAGTAACAGAATTGATTTCTGTATTAAAAGGCAAGTCTCGGTAGTAGCTTAAAGATTGAAAAGCAAAAAAGATGGATACGGCTTCTTCTTCGGTAAATAAAATAGGCGGAATGACTCTATTCGTTAATACTTTATATCCTCCGTTACGACCTTGTTCAGCATAAATAGGTAACCCCATATCACTTAAATCTAAAATGTATCTATGGACAGTACGAACGGAAATATTAAATTCATCAGCTATTTCTTGCGCTGTAAATGTTTTTTTCGCAGAAGCAAATATAAGAATATCTAATAAGCGTTTAGCTTTTGACAAATGTATCACCTTTTTTCTTTTTAACATGACATAAATTGTCATGTTTTATTGTTAGTATATTGTTTACATCATATGTTATCAAGATGAGATGCAAGGAGGAAAAGATATGTCACGTGAAATAGTTTTATTTATTGCAGCTAGTTTGGATGGATATATTGCGAAAGAAGATGATGATTTACAGTGGCTAATGGAAACCGAAGGAGAGGGAGATAACGGTTATACAGAAATGTATGAAACGATTGATACAATAATTATGGGAAAAAGAACGTACGATTATGTAGTAGAGCATACGGAAACATTCCCCTACTTAGATAAAAAATGCTATGTTTTTTCTAATTCAGAAAAAGGTTCAAACGAACATGTAGAGTTTGTAAATGAAGATATAGTGGAATTTACAAAAAGGTTAA
Source organism: Bacillus cereus group sp. N8 (assembly GCF_016483685.1). Lineage (NCBI taxonomy): Bacteria > Bacillati > Bacillota > Bacilli > Caryophanales > Bacillaceae > Bacillus > Bacillus cereus group sp. N8. The sequence goes on from NZ_JAEHBK010000009.1 coordinate 101,865, forward strand.
AAGCACAAGAAGGATCTAAAATATGGATGGTCGGTGGAGGGAGTCTACTGAGAGAGTTCTTTAAGAATAATCTAATTGACGAATATGTTGTTACGATTACACCTCATATATTGGGTTCTGGTATTCCGTTATTTAAAGAAAAGAATCCAGAAATTCATTTAACTTTAACGGAAACGAAGCGGTTTGGCCAATTCGTAAATCTATATTATAAAGTAAAGTCCTAAAGGATAAGAAAACACGACTATTGATGTATAGTCGTGTTTTTATGTAGCTGGTAATGAAATCGTAAAGCAAGATCCATGACCAACTTCACTTGTTGCAGTAATATTTCCGCCGTGTAGTTCTACAATTTCCTTTACGATGGAGAGTCCTAAACCAGTTCCACCTGTAGCTCTGGAGCGCGCTTTATCAACCCGGTAAAAGCGGTCGAAAATGTGAGGAAGGTCTTCTGGGGGAATACCTTCTCCCTCATCCTCAATTTTGATGGAAATATGTTTATCTTCTTCTGTAACAGAAATATTGATATGAGAATGTTCTTTTGAATGCCTGTAAGCGTTATTTAAAATGTTCACTACAACTTGTTCGAATCGCTGTTCATCCAAGTTTACTAACAGTGAAGGAGGACAAGTGAAAGAAACTGTAATGTGTCTTTCCTTATACATCGCGTTTACTTTTTCGGTTATGCGAGTAAGGAAGGTGTGTAAATGCACTTCCTTTACTTGAATAAAAAAGTTATGTTTTTCCATTTGGGCGAGTGAAAATAAATCTTGAACTAAGTTTGTAATATAATCAGATTCGTCTTTTATAATGGATAAGTATCGTAAACGTTGCTCAGGAGGTGTACTTTCTTTTAATGCAATGTCAGCATAACCTCTTACGTACGTTAAAGGTGTTCTTAATTCATGAGCAACACTTGCTAGAAATTCACTTCTTTCAGTTTTCATATAATGTAAATCATTTGCGAGAGTTTGGATGGATTCTGCTAGTTCACCAATTTCGTCATTTCGAGTAGTCGTTAATGAAACCGATAAATCCCCCTTACTCATTTTTTCAGTCGCTTGTTTCATGTGTAACAATGGTTTTGTTAATAAACGTGACAATAGAAAGATGGTGATAGCTGTTAATAGGAAAGTAATGACTCCGGCGATAATGAATTGTCTTGTTAGCCCGTTAACCATTTTTTCGATTGATTCCGTCCCGAGAAACATATATACATAGCCTTCCGTTTTTCCTGCCACTACAATTGGGCTAACTGTACATATGTAATTAGATGTTTTCCAATGATTCTCTATAATTGTTCCATCATGATCTGTTCGTGTTTGCATGCCTTCAATATGCTTTTTTATAGTAGTATTTATTTCATTGGATTTTGCTAGCACTTCCTTATTTGCATTTGTAATAATAACAGTTGTTTCAGCTTCGGATTCCATTAAAGCAACATGGGAGATTGTTTGCTTATCAAAATACTTTTCAAGGACATCTCGGTGACTATTTCCGCGCTTTAATAAAGCTGTCATTTCTTCATTTACTCTATTGTTTACAAGGCTATAATAGAGCAAGACAAATAGAACACTTTCAATTAAAAGTGTAACAACTAGAAAATAAAATCCGAGTTGAATAGATATTTGCTTCATTGCTTTGCTCCTTAATATAGTGTATCAATCCATCTATAGCCTACTCCATATACAGTTTTTAAATGATGATCAATAGGGAAATTTACTTTTCGTAATTTATCACGCAAATTACGAATATGTGAATCGACTGTTCTATCTTCTGTATTTGTATTTAAACCCCAAATTCGTTCAATGAGCTGATCACGGCTTAATACGTAGTTCACATGACGTAAAAATAATCCGAGTAAAGAGAATTCGATTGGAGTGAGAAGAAGTTCTTCATTATAGACAGAAACGAAATGCTTGGCCTCATCCCATAAAATGCCGTGATATTGGATTTGCGTACGTTGATTCGTTCGTCTTAAAACAGCTTCAATTCTTGCGAAAAGCTCCTCTTCATGGAAAGGTTTCGTCACGTAATCATCTGCCCCAAGTTTTAACCCTTGGATGACATCTACCGTTTGATCACGGGCAGTTACCATAATGATAGGAACGTTACTAAATGATCGAATTCTTTTGCACGTTTCCCATCCATCCATCTTTGGCATCATAATATCGAGTAAAACAAATTTAAAATTCCGATTTTCTATATGTGAAATAGCTTCTTCTCCGGACACTGCACATACGCAGTTATATCCGATTGGAGTAAGATAAAGTGTTAATAATTCAAGCATTCTCGGTTCATCGTCTACGAGTAGTATATCGATCATAGAGTACCTCCGCATTTGTAGTCATTATTTAAATTGTAAGTCAAAATCATGAAGAAATGGTGCAGATTATAATGCATCTGCATAATTTCTTCAGAATTGCTTGTTATTGTAAAGGTGAAATTCCATTTTAGGCAATAATATTGGCTCGAAAACGATTAATACGGAGGCGATATAGTGAAAAAGATGACCCGAATTCTTGGGATAACAATAATTGCGGCAGCTGGTCTTGCGGCGTGTGGACAAACGAACACAAATCATAAAAATCATGAATCTACAACAGAGAAGAAAGCAGAGCAAAAGGAAATGAAAATGAATCAGGAGGTAACTGCGCCGAAAGAAATGAATGCTGGGGCATCGAATGATTTATTAACGACAAGTTTAAAAAATGTAACGAGATTAAATACAAATGATCCTCTGCAAATGGCAGTATTAACTTCGCAAACAATATGGCCAGCTACCCATAAGGAGAATCAGCCAGGCGCTATTATTTTAGTACCAGTAAGCGAGTGGCAATTAGGTATTGCAAGTGCAGATCTTATTCATCATCCGAATAACGGGCCGATTTTATTTATAGAAAAAGAAGCGGTACCCGAAATGACCTTAAAAGAAATAAAAAGATTAAATCCGCCCGGAACGAAAGATGGAACGCAAATTATGGTGATGGGGGATGTAGGTGCATCTATCCTTGAGCAATTAAAAGAATATAAAGTAAAGCAAATAAAAGAAACGGACCCAGCTAAATTTGCCAAAGATGTCGATAAAGAATATGCCACTATAGCGGGAGATTATCCAAATAGTGTTATTATCGGTTCGTCTGAAGAAGAAGGACGTTTATATACAACACCAGCTGTAAATTGGATTTCTCATATGCCAGAACCACTTTTATATGTAGAAAAGGATAAGGTGCCAGAAGCGACAATAGAGGCATTAAAGGTAAGAAAAAATAAAGCAAATATATATGTGTTAGGACCAGAGAAAATCATTTCAAGAGAAGTAGAAAAAGAGTTAAATAAATACGGAAAAGTGATCCGTATTAGTGGGGAGACGCCAACAGAAAATTCGGTTGCGTTTGCGAAATTTAAAGATGAAAAAACGAAATTTGGCTGGGGATTCACAAAACCAGGTCACGGTTTGTCATTTGTTTCAAGCAAAACACCAGACTTAGCAATTGCGGGAGCGCCGTTTTCACATATGGGTAAACATGCCCCTGTTGTCTTGCTTGAGGAAGGAAAAGCTTTACAACCAGTGTATGACTTCCTTGCTACTATTCAACCGAAGTTTAAAGATGACCCGACACTTGGACCGTATAACCACGGCTTCTTATTAGGAAGTACTAGTGATATTTCATTTGAAACACAAGGTATATTGGATGAGAGATTAGAGATTGTGCAAGAAAGTGGTCAAGGTCACGGTGGACATTAATAAAGTGAAACTTTAATCAGTGGGGGGGGTGTTCCTCCCCCATTGATTATTAGTTGAACCAATCGGGCTTTTACGGGCAGTGGATCTCCACCTAACATCTTTGCTTTCGCTGAATTTGTGGGGTCTTACTGCCCGTTAATGCGGGGTAAAATGAGCAAAGGCGCTGCTAAGGTAGCGTCTTTTTTTAGGAAACTTTTACATAGCAAAAAATCCTCTACTCGTTATATAATAGCCTTCGTGCAGTCGGCCCTGGTTTTCTTACGGAGAAAATCAAATGATAAAAGAGTAGAGGAGTGGTACTTTGTTTCAAACAATAAAAAATGACTGGTTCTCCAATGTGAAAGGGGACGTACTATCAGGAATTGTCGTTGCTTTAGCGTTAATTCCTGAAGCGATAGCTTTCTCTGTTATTGCAGGTGTAGATCCGACGGTTGGATTGTACGCGGCCTTTTGTATTGCGGTTACAATTTCGTTTGTTGGCGGAAGAACTGGAATGATTTCAGCTGCAACAGGTGCGATGGCATTATTAATGGTAACGCTCGTTAAAGATCACGGTTTACAATATTTATTTGCTGCGACAATAGTAACAGGTATTGTCCAAATTATTTTTGGAGTGTTCAAACTGAGCTCATTTATGAAGTTTGTTCCTAAATCCGTTATGAGTGGTTTTTTAAATTCACTTGGAATTTTAGTTTTTACAGCGCAATTGCCGCATTTTAAAAATGCAACTTGGCAAATGTATGCACTTGTCGCATTAGGACTTGCAATTATATATTTATTTCCACGTATTACGAAGGCTGTACCGTCTACACTTATTTCAATTATTATTGTGACAAGCATTGCACTTATGAGCGGATTACAGTTGAAAACAGTAGGGGATATGGGAAGTTTACCGAAAGAATTACCGTTCTTTAGTATGCCTGATGTGCCGTTTACACTGGAGACATTACGTATTATTTTACCGTACTCAGTTATGCTTGCAATTATCGGTTTACTAGAGTCATTATTAACAGCTTCGGTTTTAGACGATATGACACATACGGAAAGTAATAAACATAAGGAAGCACGTGGCCAAGGTATTGCAAACATTGTCGCTGGTTTCTTCGGAGGGATGGCAGGATGTGCAATGATTGGACAATCTGTTATTAACATTAAATCAGGCGGTCGCGGGAGATTATCGACGTTTGTAGCCGGTGGTTTTTTAATCGTATTACTATTTGTTTTAGGTGATTACGTCGTTCATATTCCGATGGCAGCTTTAGTTGCTGTTATGATTATGGTTTCGATTGGGACGTTTGATTGGAACTCTGTAGCAACGATTCATAAAGTACCAAAAGGAAACGCATTTGTTATGATCGCAACAGTTGTGGTTGTCCTAATCACACATAATTTAGCATTAGGTGTAATTATCGGAACAGTAATTAGTGCGGTTTTATTTGCATTCAATATGGCAAAGATTCACGTGAAACATTCGTATATTGAAAATAAGAAAATATACGAAATTCACGGCCAGCTATTCTTCGCATCTACGGCAGATTTTATAAATGCTTTTTCATATAATGAAGATGCAAAAGAAATTGAGCTGAACTTTACTCATGCACATGTATGGGATGATTCAGCAGTAGCAGCAATTGATAAAGTTATAATGAAGTATGAACAAAATGATGTGAATGTAAGTATAACGGGATTAAATGAACGAAGCTCGAAGATTGTTTCAAATTTAGCTACTTATAATAAGAGAATTGCTAGTTAGAAGCCTCCTTTTTAGGGGGCTTTATTATATAATACGAGTAGGATAACGAAAAGGGGATTCAGCATATGTACAAACAAATTTTATTAGCATGTGACGGTTCTGAACATGCACTTCGAGCAGCTGAGCATGCAACATATATTGCGAAATTTAACGAAGAAACACATGTTGAAGTTGTGTACGTAGTAGATAATAGAACGGCAAAATCAGATATTGTACAAGGACAAACGGATTTAGAAACAATATCAGCTAGTCGAAAAGATAAATTAAAAGAGATTGAAGGTTTATTAAAGAAAGAGAACATTTCTTATACAATTACGATATTACATGGCGATCCAGGAGATACGATTGTTCAATATGTCAATACAGGAGATATAGATCTCGTTATAGCTGGAAGTAGAGGATTAAATACATTGCAAGAGATGGTGCTTGGTAGTGTCAGTCATAAAATAGCAAAACGAGTGAAATGCCCGGTGATGATTATCAAATAAATTGAGTGAGATATTTTGTAGTGTAAGCAAGACCTTGATATAATTCGAGGTCTTTTTTGACGTATAAAAGGGGGGAGTGTGGACATAATAGATACATAAGTTTTAGAAAATATTAACTTACAAATTTGTAAGTTTGTTGTCAGAAAAATCGATGTTATGAAATTTTTCCCATTGGTAAAATAAGAGTATCAAAGGGGAAATAGGGAGGATGAAAAAGATGAAAGCATTTCAAAATTTATCATATAGCCAAGGTGTCGGTCTTATTTGTTTAGGGGAATTTGCTGGATCTGTTACATTAGCTGTTTTAATAAAGATGATTCATCAAATCTTTTAATCTTAGAGTAGGGAAGGAATTGGTTGTTATTAATAGCAAGAAAAGGGTTATAAATAAAAAATAGCTCCTGGCATGTATCTCAGCGCCAGGAGCTATTTTATTATTTCTCTGTTTCTGCTTTATCGCTTGTTACACTAACTTTAGCCCACTTATATTGATCTTCCGGTGTATATTTATAATCTTTTACGCGATTATTTACACCTTTTAGGTCAAATTTATAATGAAGTGGAATTAATGGTACTTCATCATGAATTAATTTTTGCCATTTATCGTAGACATCTTTACGGTACTTTTCATCAGCAGCTTCTGGAGAAATACCTTGTTTTAATAATTCTGTGTTTTTGTCAGTAGCCCAACGTGGGTAATTGAACGCTGCATCTTTAGCCCAAATACCAGAAGGATCTGGGTCAGATCCAGTTCCCCAAGCTGCCGCGAAAAGATCAACTTTTGGATCATCTTTTTTAATCATATCGTAGAATGAGTTAAATTCATGTAAGCGACCATCAAGAAGCTCTACTTTTAGGCCGATGTCTTTCCAAGATTGAATAAAGAATTTTGCAAGTGGTTCACTTACATCGCTACCACTCATTGATAAGAAATTAGCTTTAAATTCTTTACCATTCGGATCTTCACGGAATCCATCTCCGTTCGTATCTTTATAGCCAGCTTCATCTAATAATTTTTTAGCTTTCTCTACATCTTTATCATAGGCACCAGCTTTATTGTTATGATATTTTGGTAGAGATGGTGGGATTGGTGAGTTAGCCGGATAACGTAGGCCGTGATATAATTTTTCACCAATTTCTTTTCGATCGATAGCATACGCCATTGCTTGACGTACACGAACATCTTTAAATTTCTCCTTATCCATTACTACTTCTTCTTTTTCTTTATCCATATGGCCTAATTTAAAACCGATATAGCTATAGTATAAATCAGTTTTACCGACTAATTGTGCATTTTTTAATTGACTTACATTTGGATATTGATCTGCACTTACTTCAGCAATGTCAATATCACCATTTTTTAAGGACGCGTTAACAACGGAAGGGTTAACAACTTTTAAAACCATACTTTTCAGTTTTGGTTTTCCACCATAATAATCATCAAAACGTTCAAATTCAACGGCTTCACCTGGCGTAATTTTCTTCACTTTAAAAGGTCCGAAACCAATTGGATTTTTACGGATTTTATCAGATTCTGCTAATTTATCGATTGGTACATCTCCTAAGTATTTCTTATGAAGAGGGTATGTCCAAAGCCCAGTTTTCACTGAAGGGTTCGGTGTTTTAAACGTAATCGAAATTGTTTTTTGATCCGTTACCTTTATACCTGAAATTTTTTCGGCTTTTCCATTATGGTAATCTTCCATACCTTCAATCATTTGCATTTGAGTGTCATAGCGAGAACCGGCATATTGTTTGCTACCAATCACTAGATAAGAGTATTCTAAATCCTCAGCAGTAACAGGGTTTCCATCATGCCATTTTACATTATCTTTGATTTTTAGTGTAATTGTCTTTTTATCTTCAGAAATTTTATATGTAGCAGCGCCATCATTCGTGTATTCCCAGTTTTCGTCATTTGATAATAAAGATTCATCGAAAATTGTAATGACTTGGTTATCAGGATCCCCTTCATATACAGCGAAATTTAAAAGTCCTTCAAATGGTGTGTTAGAAACAAGACCATATGTTAATGAACCATCTTTAATTTCCTTTTTATCATTTTTAACAGATGCACTAAATTTATTTGTATCTACTTTTTTTGTGCTGCTCGTTTTTTCACTACCACCACTGCCCCCACATGCTGAAAGTAGTAATGTTGAAACCGCAAGTGTACTTAATACTTTGAAAAACTTTGGCTTATTTGTCATTTCTTCCACCCCTTATCCTTTTCTTTGTCTTGCGTCGGCCGAACGACGTAGCGCTTGACCAATAAAATTTATACACAGCATCAATGCTAAAATCATGATTGATGCAGGTAACCAAATCCACCATTTCTCTTGTAATACATCTGGATTTCTAGCATAACTAACAAGTGTACCAAGGCTTGGTGTACTTTCTGGTAGACCAAATCCTAAGAAAGTTAGACCAGATTCAATACCGATGTTTCCAGCAAGATTTAATGTAACGCTAACAATGATAATTGAACTTAAGTTAGGTAGTACTTGGAAAAGAATGATTTTCCAGTTTGGTGTTCCTAAAGTTTTAGATGCAGAGACATAATCGAGTTCTTTTTCAGTTAATACTTTTGAGCGAATTAATCTTGCCTTTCCTGTCCATAAGAACACGCTCATAATTAAAATGAAAGTGAAGATATTGAATGTAGGAACAAGTGTAATAAATACAATTACAAGCATTAAGAATGGTAAAACCATAACAAAGTCGATAATGCGCATAATGATATTATCAATTGCTCCTCCAAAATAACCGGCAATTAATCCAATTGAAAGGCCAATTAAACAAGAAAGAATAGTAATTGCTAATCCAATTGTAAATGAGTTACGCGTACCAATAATAAGTTGACCGAAAATATCGCGTCCTCCGTAATCTGTTCCTAACCAATGTTCAGCAGAGGGAGGAGCATAAATAGCGAATAAATCAACTCGTACAATATCTTCTTGTTTCATAATAAAAGATGTTACGTAGACTGCTAGTAATAAGATTGCTAGGAAAACAAGTGAAAACATTGCCAATTTATCTTTACGAAGTTCTCGCCACATAATAGAGAAACCAGAAGGGCTTTTTTCGTAATGAATAACTTCAGTTTGTTTTTCAGGGTTTGCTAACATAACGTCATCTCCTTTCTTTAATCAATACGAATACGTGGATCGACGATGCTTAGAATAATATCTGAAAGGAGAGTTCCAAGTAACGTTGCAAATCCAGTAAACATAACGAGTGTAGTTATTACACTAAAATCACGTTGAGAGATAGATTGTATAAATAGTTGTCCAATTCCTGGATAGCTAAAAATACTTTCTAAAAAGATGGCACCGCCAACTAATCCTGTAATTTCATAGCCTAAGAAGGCTGCAATTGGTAAGAATGAATTTCGTAAAATATGTCTAGAATAGATTTTTGATTCTGGAACACCTTTTGCTCTTACTGTACGCACAAAATCTTTATGTTTCGTATCAATAATTTCGCTTCGTAAATATTGAACAGTACCAACTGTTGCAATTAATGCCCCGGATAAAGCTGGTAGTAGCATGTGATTCAATTTGCTTAAATAGTAAGCAAATGTACCTGTTGCAACTTGAGGGTCTACGCTACCGCCGGTTGGGAATATTGCAAACTTAAATCCGAATAGGAAGAGCATAACTAGTGCAAATATAAATAGTGGTGTAGCGAAACCTAGATAGTTGTAAATGGTAATGAGTCGATCAGCCCATGTATCATTCCAACGCCCACTTATAACTCCTAGTGGTATGGCAATTAAATAAGTAAGAATAAGAATGACAAGTGCTAAAGATACTGTATTTCCAAGTCGTTCTCCAATTAAATCGGTTACTTTCATTTTATGTGCATAGGAAATACCAAAGTCACCTTGGACTGCATTTTTAATCCAGCGAACATATTGTGTTGTAACTGGGTCATTTAATCCAAGCTTTTCACGTTGTTCTTCAATCACTTTTGGATCCGCTTTTGGATTCATTGCTTTGCCAGTTAAGGCATCGCCTGGCATTGCTTTAGCTAGTAGAAAGACAAGTACACTTAACACGAATAATTGCGGGATCATTACTAAAAATCTCCGTAATATAAACTTCCACATGTTTTATCACTCCCTTAAGGTAATGCCACCCGGTGTGTTGGCGAGATTGGTTTTAAATCGTAAGCACGACCGTTTTCATTGAAATAATTTTCGTATGATTTCTCGTACTCAGAACTTACTTGCTGACGTAATTTACGTTGCTGTTCTCGGTTTTCAGGACGAATATCAGGAATTGCTGATATTAATCGCTTCGTATAAATATGTTGTGGATTATTATAAATCTCTGCACTAGTTGCTTCTTCCACAATGCGCCCGCGGTACATAACACCGATACGGTCGCACATATGACGAATTACGCCCAAATCATGGCTAATAAATAAATATGTTAATCCTAGTTCAGCTTGTAAATCTTGCAAGAAGTTTAAAACCTGCGCTTGTACAGAAACGTCAAGTGCAGATACTGGCTCATCGGCGATAATAAGCTTTGGTTTTAATGTAAGAGCGCGTGCAATACCAATTCGCTGTCTTTGTCCACCGGAAAACTCATGTGGATATTTATAAATAGACTCTGGGTTTAATCCAACTATACTTAGATACTCTTGAACGATTCTACGTTCTTCATCAGGTGAGAGCTTCTCGAAATTCCGAAGTGGCTCGGCAATAATATCGAGAACACGTTTCTTTGGATTTAGCGATGAATATGGATCTTGGAAAATCATTTGAATATCTTTTCGTTGTTCACGTAGTTCAGAGCGACTTAATTTTGTTAAATCATTATTATTAAAATGAATGCTACCGCCCGTCGCTTTTGTTAAATGAATAATTGCTTTACCGGTTGTTGATTTACCACTACCTGATTCACCCACGATTCCGTATGTTTCACCAGGTTGTAATTCAAAACTTACACCATCAACAGCACGCACGTAATCTAATGTGCGCCCGAAGAAACCACCTTTAATTGGAAAGTGTACTTTTAAATCTTCTACTTTAAGCAGTGCCATGAGTCACGTCATCTCCTTTCTTATGTTGGAAGTTGAAATGTTTATAACAAGTACAACGTACCCAATGGTCTGGTTTTACTTCATGTAAAACTGGGTTTTCTTCATGCTGGTCTGGTCTAACCCATGGAATTCGAGCTTGGAAGCGGCAACCTGTGCGAGGTAGCTTCGCTAACGAAGGAACCACCCCTTGAATTACATGTAATTTTTCTTTTTCAGCATACGCAGATGGAATTGAGTTTAATAGAGAACGAGTATATGGGTGAAGAGGGGTATTAAAAATCTCTTCTACTGTTCCTGTTTCTACAACTTGTCCTGCATACATAACGACAATACGATCAGCCGTTTCGGCAACAACACTTAAATCATGTGTAATTAAAATGATACCCATCTTTGTTTGTTCTTGAATGGATTTTAGTAGGTCTAGTATTTGAGCTTGAATTGTTACATCTAGAGCGGTTGTCGGTTCATCAGCAATAATGAGTCCTGGTTTACAAGCAATTGCGATTGCGATAACAATTCTTTGTCTCATTCCGCCAGATAATTCGTGAGGGTATTGTTTATATGTAAGTTCTGGTTTTGGAATACCAACTTGATGGAGTAGTTCTAAGGTGCGTTCTTTTTTTTCTGTTTTCGAAAGGTTTGTGTGGTAGTCTAAGTTTTCTTCGATTTGTTTTCCAACTGTCATAAGAGGATCGAGTGCTGTAAGAGGTTCCTGGAAAATCATACCGATGTTTGATCCACGTACTTTATTCATATCTGCGGTTGACATAGTAAGTAAATCCTTATCCCTATAGTAAAGTTGCCCTTGTAATTTTGTATTTGCTTCATTATGCAGTCGCATAATGGAAAGGGCAAGTGCACTTTTTCCGCAACCTGATTCACCAACTATCGCGACAATTTCATTTTCATGGACAGTTAACGAAACGTTATCAACTGCTGCATGATATTGATCTTGTATACGAAAGGAAGTCTGTAAGTTTTCAATGCGAAGAAGTGGATTCTTCATGGCTATCCCTCCATCTTTTCTGAAAAGACTAAATATTTAGTATGTTGTTGCTATTTTAATATAAATTGACATTGTTTGACAAGGATAAGTTAAAAAATATTCAAAAATCTTTCTATACAAAGATTGAATGCTGTTATATAAGGGATTGAAGTGTATTGAAAACGCTAACATATAAAAAGAGAAGAATAAATCTTTTGTAAGAAAAAAGTACTATATGTAGAAAAAAGAGAGGCGTTCTGGAAAGAACTGTCTCTCTTTTTTTTTGTAAGTATAATATTAGTGTTTAAGCTTGTTTTTGTTTTGCAGCTCCTGTATTTAAAGTAAGAGCAAGGAAGAACATTGCAAGCACACAAGAAGCAAGTAGCAAAATGAATCCGCCGTCCCATCCGAATCCATCTACAATAAAGCCCATAGCTGCGCTAGCAAAAGTAGCTCCGCCTAGGTAACCGAAGAACCCAGTTAACCCAGCGGCAGTTCCAGCAGCTTTCTTTGGTGCTAAGTCAAGAGCGTGTAGGCCAATTAACATAACAGGTCCGTAAATTAAAAATCCAATGGAAACAAGTGCGATACTATCAATGATTGGGTGGCCAGCAGGATTTAACCAGTAAACAAGAACGGCAATGAATACACCGACCATAAATAAAATACCAGCAGGTGCGCGGCGCCCTTTAAACAGTTTATCACTCATCCATCCGCAAAGAAGTGTACCTGGAATACCAGCCCATTCATATAGAGCATAAGCTGTACGTGAGCTACTATGAGTAAAGCTTTTTTCCTCTACTAAATAAGTAGGAGCCCAGTCTACAACACCGTAGCGAACGAAATAAACGAATACGTTCGCGATAGCGATATACCATAAAAATTTATTGTTTAATACGTATGTAAATAAAATTTCCTTTACCGAAAGTTCGCGTTCACGGTCCGCTACTTTTTCATCTGATGGATATTCACCAGTATGTTCTTCGATAGATGGTAATCCACAAGATTGAGGCGTATCACGCATCGTAATTAATACATAAATCCCAACTAAAATTGAAAGAATACCTGGGAAGTAAAATATACTTTTCCAGTCATTTGCAAAGAAATATAAGCCTAATGTAACGAGAGAAGGCATAAGTGCGCCACCGACATTATGAGCGACGTTCCAAATAGACATTTTTGTACCACGTTCACTAATCGAGAACCAGTGAACCATCGTACGGCCACAAGGAGGCCATCCCATACCTTGTACCCATCCATTTAAAAACTGAAGTACAAACATAAGTATAATGCTCGTTGTAATGAAAGAAAATGAGCCGAAAATAATATTAATGATACCTGATAAAAATAGCCCAGCTGCTAAAAAGTAGCGAGGATTACAACGATCGGATACGATACCCATAAGAAATTTACTTAATCCGTAAGCGATAGATACTGCTGAAAGGATAACCCCAAGTTCCGCTTTACTAAAGCCTTGTTCGATTAAGTATGGCATTGCGAGTGAAAAGTTTTTTCGAACAAAGTAGTAACCCGCATAACCGATGAAGATACCTAAAAATACTTGTAAACGTAATTTACGGTATTCGCTATCAGTGCGATCAGTAGGTAAGCGTTCTGCGTGGGGCGCAGGTTTAAATAATTGTGTGAAAAACATAAAATGAAAATCCTCCCCTAATTAATTCGAAGCGTTTTAAGACAGAGAGAATACAAAAAGGCCATGAAATATAAAAAAGTTCCCCTTTTTTATGATTCATAGCCGTATACTCCGATTCTCCGTGACTGTCAATATTAACTTCGACGAAAATTATACAACTTTGTGACAAAAATGTAAACGTTTTTATAAATAAAGTTGTTGACGTAATTTGTTTGTGGGATTAATATTTAAATACGTTAAATATTTTATTGTTTAAATAAGAGGTGGATAACATGCCAAATGATATGACTCATATTGATAAGATTCAAGCTCTTACATTTGCTATAGGAAAGAAAATGCAAACGGAGCTACTGGAACAAATGCAAGCATCAGGACTTACACCACCACAGTTTTATATTTTGAAGATTTTAGATCATCACGGAGCCTCAAGAGCAACACAATTAGCGGAGAAAATGTACGTGAAACCGAGCGCGATTACAGTAATGATTGATCGTTTAATTGATCATGGGCTAGTAGAGCGTTATCACGACGATAATGATCGCCGCGTTGTCGTCATTGAGCTAACCAAAAAGGGGAAAGACACAGTAGAAGAGGCGATGGCAGCTCGTAATGAGCATATCGGCAAATACTTTTCACAATTAGAATTACAAGAGCGAGAAGATTTGTTACGTCTCTTTGAAAAGTTAGAAACAATTATTTGCGGGACACAAGAGAAAAAAGAGAAAAAAGAGAAAAAAGAGAATAAATAAGAGGAATTGAGGAGATTACATGGAGCAACAAGAAAATCAGAATAGAAAGTTGTTGTTAGTCGGTTTAGTAATCGCGATGCTATTTGCTGCGTTAGACGGAACAATCGTTGGTACAGCAATGCCGCGTATCGTCGGTGAACTTGGCGGATTAAGCTTAATGACATGGTTAACAACTGCTTACATGTTAACATCAACGACAGTCGTACCAATTGCAGGTAAATTAGCGGATTTACTTGGGCGTCGTAATGTATATATAACAGGATTAGTTATTTTTATGATTGGTTCAGCGTTATGTGGTATGGCAAATGGTATGACAGAATTAATTATTTTCCGTGGTATTCAAGGTCTTGGTGGCGGTATTATGATGCCAATGGCTATGATTATTATCGGAGATATGTTCACAGGAAAAGAACGTGCGAAATGGCAAGGTATTTTTGGAGCTCTATACGGTCTTGCTTCTGTAATTGGGCCACAAGTTGGTGGTTGGATTGTAGATGCCGTGAACTGGAGATGGGTATTCTACATTAACTTACCAGTTGGTATTTTAGCGACGATCTTTATTGCAATGGGATTAAAATCGCATAAACAAACAGGTCCAATTAAAATTGACATCGCTGGAATCTTTACGATGATTCTCGGTGTTGTAAGTTTATTACTTGCGTTAACGTTTGGTGGGAAAGATTACGCATGGGATTCTTGGCAAATTATCGGGTTATTCGCATTAGCTTTAATTGGTATCGTTAGCTTTATTATTGTTGAAACGAAAGCTGAAGAACCAATTTTACCAATGCATTTCTTTAAAAATCGCACCTTTACAATACTGAATGCGATTGGATTCTTTATGAGTATCGGAATGTTTGGAGCTATTATGTTCGTACCGTTCTTCATGCAAGGAATTGTAGGAGTAAGTGCTGCTGAATCAGGAACGATCATGACACCAATGATGATTACAATGATTGTTATGAGTATTATCGGCGGTCAACTTGTATTAAAAGTCGGTGTGAAACCACAAATTATCACAGGTATGCTTGTTATGGCTGGTGGATTCTGGTTATTAACAACGATGGATATGCACACAACTAAGCTTACCGCTACTTTTTATATGATGATCATCGGTTTAGGAATGGGTCTTGTTATGCCGACACTAACACTGGCATTACAAGAAAGTTTCCCGAAAAAAGATCTTGGTGTAGTAACATCATCAAGTCAGTTCTTCCGTCAAATCGGTGGAACATTCGGTATTACAATTTTAGGATCAATTATGAATAACACTTCAGGTACAACATTAACAAATAAATTAATACCTGTATTAGATACGTTCCCGAAAGAAGCGGGACAAATGGTAACTAAATTGAAAGATATGATTCATACAGACCCACAAGGTTTATATTCGATGCTCTTTAATCCAGAAGCATTAAAGCAAATGCCGGAAGCATTCTCTAATAGCATCGTACCAATTTTGAAAAGTTCTTTAGTAGACTCACTTCATACTGTATTCTTAACAGGATTAGTATTTATCGTAGTAGGTGCTATCTTTACGATTTTCTTACAGAAAATTAAATTGTCTGATCGTAAAAAAGGTGCTGAAGAGCCTGCTATAGAAGAGAAAGAACGAACTGCATCATATTCGTAATGATGAAGCATCGCCTTATGGCGGTGCTTTTTTGAGTATAACCTTAAAAGCTTTTTAATGAGAAATGATTGACGTATTTTTAGAAATACGTTATATTATTTTCTGTAAACGGTTACATGGAATGGAGAGAAAAGAGAATGAGTACGATTAAAGACGTTGCAAAATTAGCGGGAGTATCTGTTGCGACCGTTTCCAGAGTGTTAAATAAAAATGGATATGTTCATGAAGATACGTTAAAAAAGGTAGAGCGTGCAATTGAAATGTTAGATTATAAGCCGAGTACAGTAGCGCGTTCACTGTATAATAAAAAATCTCGTTTAATTGGCTTAGTTGTTCCAAATATCGTGAATCCATTCTTTCCAGAAGTTGCACGTGCCGTAGAAGATGTAGCACATAAGCAAGGTTACACAGTTGTCCTTTGTAACTCTGATGAAAGTTTAGAAAAAGAGAAACAATACATTGATGTACTTAGACAAAATAATGTGGATGGGTTTATTGTGGCAACGAATCCACAAAATAGTGTTAATTACATGAATTTGTCTATTCCAGTTGTTGCAATTGACCGTATGTTTAATGAGCGCATTCCTACTGTATATGCAGATAACTATGCAGGGAGTCAGGCGGCGACAAAGTTATTAATAGACAAAGGATGTAAACATATTGCACATATTCGCGGACCTCGTGATGTGAGTACAGCAAATGAACGTTTTGAAGGTTTTGTAGACATTATTACGCAAAATAATCTTTCTTATATGATTGCAGAGAGTACATTCGATCCAGCTAATAGTGAACGGGTAGCGGTGGAATTATTAGAAGAATATCCATATATTGACGGAATTGTTGCTGGAAATGATTTAATTGCAATTGGTATTGTAAAGGCTGCACTTCAAATGGGAATTTCTATTCCAAACGATTTACAAATTATTGGATTTGATGGGATTTCTTTAACTGAAATGATGTATCCATCTATTACGACTGTTGCACAGCCAATTTATGAAATGGGGAAAATTGCAACAGAATTGTTGTTAGAGCAGATGGAAGGAAATGCATTAGAAGAGAAACATTATCGTTTACCGATTGAAATTATAGAAAGAAATACAACGAAGTAAGGAGATGAGACAGATGCCAAATATTGCAGTAGTAGGTAGTATTTCAATGGACTTAGTGGCTGTTTCAAAAAAGCGGCCGAAAGCAGGCGAAACAGTAATCGGGGAAGCATTTCATACGATTCCAGGAGGGAAAGGGGCCAATCAAGCAGTTGCAGCAGCTAGATTAGGGGCAAATGTAGCAATGGTTGGTGCAGTAGGAAGTGATGATTACGGAACAGTAGTTAGAAGAAATTTAGAGAATGAACGTGTTTTTATCGACTATGTGGTACCGGTTACAGATAGAACAACAGGAATCGCTCATATCGTTTTAGCAGAAGAGGATAACAGTATTGTTGTCGTACAAGGAGCAAATGCTCTTGTAAATGAGTCGATTGTAGATCGTTCAAAAGACCTTCTTGTAAAAGCTGATATGGTTGTTCTTCAACTAGAGATTCCGCTTGAAACAGTAAAATACGTTCTGTCTATTTGTGAGGAGCATAAAATTCCAGTTATGTTGAATCCGGCTCCAGCACAATTTTTATCAGAAGATATTTTAGAAAAAGCGACTTATATTACGCCGAATGAGCATGAGTGCCGCATTGTATTAGATGATTTCACATCACCAATTGAAGATTTACTGGCTAAATATCCAAACAAACTACTGATGACAGAAGGTTCTAATGGTGTTCGTTTCCATAACGGAACGGAAGTTGTTCAAGTTCCAAGTATTGCCGTAGATGTAGTAGATACGACTGGAGCTGGTGATACATTTAACGGCGCGCTAGCAGTTGCACTTTCTGAAGGAGAACCACTTCAAAAAGCTATTCGTTTTGCGAACATTGCTGGTGGTCTTTCTGTAACGAAACTTGGTGCACAAGGCGGTATGCCAACGAGAGATAGAGTACGAGAAGTGCAGGTGATTATTGGATGAAAAAACACGGTGTATTAAACAGTGAGATTGCGGCAGTTCTTGCTTCACTTGGACATACAGATACGATTGTAATTGCTGATTGCGGGTTACCTATTCCTGATGGAGTAAAACGAATTGATTTAGCAATTGAAATTGGAAAGCCTAGTTTTTTAGACGTATTACAAGTTGTTGCTGATGATATGGCAATTGAAAAAGTGACGTTAGCAGAAGAAGTTATTATGAATAATGCAGAGGTAAATAAAGAAATTGAGATGCGATTAATAGAGCCAGCATTTGAATATGTGTCTCATAAGGAATTTAAAGAGCATACAAAGAGAGCGAAGGCGATTATTCGTACAGGAGAAGCAACGCCTTATGCGAATGTTATTTTACATGCAGGAGTGATTTTTTAATAAAGGGATGTGATGAGAATGCACATTGAAATGAAAAATATTTCAAAAGCGTTCAGTGGTAATCCTGTTTTAAAAAACGCACAGTTTACGATTGAAACAGGAGAAGTCCATGCATTGATGGGGGAAAATGGAGCGGGGAAATCGACGCTCATGAAGATTCTAACAGGTGTATATAAAAAAGACAGTGGAGCAGTCACAATTGATGGACAAGAACGAACTTTTAAAAATGCGAAAGAAGCGGAAGAGTACGGTATTGCATTTATCCATCAAGAGTTGAACATATTACCGAATTTAACGGTAGCTGAAAATATGTTTCTTGGAAAAGAGTTAATGTATGGAAAAACGGGCATTTTACGTACGCGTCAAATGAATGCGATTGCCCAGCAGCAATTGGCAGATCTTGGTCTGCATGTGAGAGGCGCTATGCTAGCAGGTGAATTATCAGTTGGACAACAGCAAATTATTGAAATTGCTAAAGCATTAATGACAAATGCGAGCGTTATTATTATGGATGAACCTACAGCAGCATTAACAGATCGCGAAATTGAAACACTGTTTATTGTTATTAATAAATTGCGTAAAGAGGGCGTTTCGTTCGTTTATATTTCACACCGGATGGAAGAAATTTTTTCAATATGTGATGCTATTACGATTTTACGTGATGGAGAATATGTAGGGAAAAGATTAATTCCGGAGACATCATTTGATGAAGTAGTTAGCATGATGGTGGGTCGTAGTATTGGTGAACGTTATCCAGAACGAAATAGTCAAATTGGCGAAGTGATTTTTGAAATGCGTAACGGAACGAAAAAGGGGAAATTTGAAAATGTTTCGTTTCAAGTTAGAAAAGGTGAAATCCTTGGTGTTGCGGGCTTGATGGGAGCTGGTCGCACGGATATTATGAAAGCGATATTTGGATATGAACCGCTTGATTCAGGACAAATTTTTATGAATGGACAAGAAGTGAAAATTGATAGTCCAATTGATGCGATTAGACAACGAATTGCCTTTATTACGGAGGATAGAAAATCTGAAGGGCTTGTGTTAGATTTTTCGATTCGTGAAAATTTAGCTTTACCAAATTTAGAAAGTCTTTCAAAGGGAAGCGTTGTTAATAAAGGTTTAGAACAGCAATTTACAGAGGATATGATGAAGCTTCTTAATGTGAAAGCAGCAAACGGAGAGCAAGCTGTAAAATCTCTTTCTGGTGGAAATCAGCAAAAGATTGTAATTGCAAAATGGTTAGGTATTCATCCGCAGTTACTCATTTTAGATGAACCAACGAGAGGTGTAGATGTTGGGGCTAAAAAAGAAATTTACTCTATTATGAATAAGCTTACCGAGCAAGGAGATTCCGTTATTATGGTATCGTCTGAGCTTCCAGAAGTTTTAGGAATGAGTGATCGTGTTCTCGTCATTCATGAGGGGAAAATCGGTGGTATTTTAGAGAAGGATCAGGCATCGCAAGAGTCTATTATGGCACTAGCTACAGGGGGAGAGTAAGATATGGCTAAGAAGGGGAATGTATTACAACAACTTGGTTCTTTAATTGGATTAGTATTAATTATCGTAGTAATTACAGCTTTAAATCCAGCATTTATTGAAATTCCAAATTTATTTAATATACTGCGCCAAGTATCGATTAATGCACTCATTGCATTTGGAATGACCTTCGTTATTTTAACAGGGGGTATTGACTTATCGGTAGGTTCTATTTTAGCATTATCAAGTGCACTTGTTGCCGGAATGATGGCAAGTGGCATGGATCCGTTCCTTGCAATGGTAGTTGGATTATTAGCAGGTCTTGCAATGGGAATTATAAACGGTATCATTATTGCGAAGGGAAAAGTAGCTCCGTTTATTGCAACTTTAGCAACAATGACTATTTTTCGCGGGTTGACGCTTGTTTATATGGACGGACGTCCGATCACTGGTCTTGGTGATCATTTAATGTTCCAAATGTTTGGCCGTGGTTATTTCCTCGGTATTCCTGTGCCAGCCGTTACAATGATGATCGCTTTTGCAGTATTGTACTTTATTTTAAAGAAAACAACGTTTGGTCGCCGTACGTTTGCGATTGGTGGAAATGAAGAAGCGGCAGCTTTATCTGGTATTAATGTTACGAGAATTAAAGTAATGATTTACGGTCTTTCCGGAATTTTGGCAGCGCTTGCAGGTATTGTCTTAACATCAAGATTAGATTCTGCACAGCCGACTGCTGGTACTTCTTACGAATTAGATGCAATTGCTGCAGTTGTGTTAGGAGGAACGAGTCTTTCTGGCGGAAGAGGATGGATTGTTGGTACATTCATCGGTGTGCTTATTATTGGTGTACTAAATAACGGTTTAAATTTATTAGGTGTATCTTCTTTCTTCCAACAAGTTGTAAAAGGACTTGTAATCTTACTAGCTGTACTAATTGATCGTCGAAAAGAAGCGTAATGGAGGGGCAATTCATGAAAAAATGGTTACTGATACTCGTTGCATGCATCATGGTAGTTACTGCTGGTTGTTCAATGGAACCACCAGATTGGGCAAAGGATTCTGGCGATAAAGGTCGAAATAAAACTATTAAAGTTGGATTTTCTGTTTCAACTTTAAATAATCCATTTTTCGTCACGTTGAAAAAAGGTGCAGAAAAGAAAGCAAAAGATAGCGGCATTGAATTAATTGCTGTTGATGCACAAAATGATGCAGCGAAGCAAACAAACGATGTTGAAGATTTAATTCAAAAAGGTGTCGATGTAGTTGTTATTAATCCAACCGACTCAGATGCTGTTGCTTCAGCGGTAAGTGCAGCCAATGCAGCCAATGTTCCTGTTATTACAGTAGACCGAGTTGCGAATTCAGGTAAAGTTGTTTCTCACATAGCTTCCAACAATGTAGAAGGTGGCCAAATGGCTAGTGATTACATTCGGGAATTAGTTGGTGAAGGAACAAATGTTGCTGAGTTAGAAGGAATCCCTGGATCGTCTGCTGCTCGTGAGCGTGGGAAAGGATTCCATAACGTGGCTGATAAGTCTTTAAAAGTAGTAGCAAAACAAGCAGCTGATTTCGATCGTGCAAAAGGGTTATCCGTTATGGAAAATATTTTGCAAGCAAATAGCGATATAAAAGCAGTGTTTGCTCATAACGACGAAATGGCATTAGGCGCACTTGAGGCGTTGAAATCTGCTGGCAAAACGGACGTAGTCGTTGTTGGATTTGATGCAACGGACGATGCTGTAAAAGCGGTTAAAGATGGGCGCATGGCAGCAACAGTCGCTCAAAAACCGGAATTAATCGGAGAGAAGGCGATGGAAACAGCGAAAGAGATAACACAAGGTAAAAAGGTGGACAAATTTATTCCGATTGAATTAGAGCTTATTAAGAAAAAATAAATAAATATAAAATGAAAATTAGGAAGGAAGAATAACAAATGAAATTTTTTATTGATACAGCAAACATTAACGAAATTAAAGAGGCAAATGCATTAGGTGTAGTAGCTGGAGTAACGACAAATCCATCACTTGTAGCAAAAGAAGGCGTAGATTTCCATGAGCGTATTCGTGAAATTTGCAGCTTTATTGAAGGACCTGTAAGCGCAGAAGTAATTAGCTTAGAAGCTGATAAAATGATTGAAGAAGGAAAAGAATTAGCAAAAATCGCTCCAAATGTAGTCGTAAAAGTTCCAATGACAACAGAAGGCTTAAAAGCAGTAAAAGCATTCTCAGATTTAGGAATTCGTACAAACGTTACATTAGTATTCTCAGCAGTGCAAGCATTACTTGCAGCTCGCGCTGGTGCGACATACGTTTCACCGTTCTTAGGTCGCCTAGATGATATCGGTCATAACGGTATGGACTTAATTCGCCAAATCGCAGAAATCTTTGCAATTCACGGCATTGAAACAGAAATCATTGCAGCATCTGTACGTCACAGTGTTCACGTAACAGAAGCAGCATTAAACGGTTCACATATTGCAACAATCCCAGCAAACGTAATCGCTTCATTAGTGAAGCATCCATTAACAGATCAAGGAATTGAGAAATTCTTAGCTGATTGGGAAAAAACACAAGAGAAATAATAGAAAATCGAGAATCCTAGTTTAATTGACTAGGATTCTTTTTGTTTTAAAGAATTTTCATGCAATTTTGCATATTGTCTTTTAAATTTGTTATATAAGCTATTTAATATATATCAAATCACTTTTTATTTTTCATATTTCGACATAAAGTGAAACTTTAATCAGTGGGGGGGTTGTTCATCCCCCACCGATTATCAGCCCTCACCAATCGGGCTTTTACGGGCAGTTATCTCCCTCTTAACTTCCTTGCATTCGCTGAATTTTGAGATGGGAGTCTTACTGCCCAGCAAATAGAGGGATAAAAAAATAGAGGGTCTGACCAGAAAACTGGAGGGCATGATTCTATAACAGAAGGTTTATCGTTTATAGAATTATGTCTTTTTTATATAAGGGAGGATAGCGGTTAGTTTATGTTCAATTATCAGAATTTTAAGATTTGTAAAAGGAGAGAAATACAATGAGAAGAAAAACACCATTTAAAGTGTTGTCGTCATTAGCAATTGCGACAATCATCGGATGCACAGCTGTAATGAGTGCTCCGTTAGCATATGCAGAAACGCCAGCGGGAGCAAAAGAAAATATGTCTACAACTCCAATTGATCATAATTTAATTCAAGAGGATCGTTTAGCGGAAGCATTGAAAGAAAGAGGAACAATTAATCCAGCTTCGTCTAAAGAAGAGACGAAAAAAGCTGTAGAGCAATATATTGAAAAGAAACAAGGGGATCAGGCAAATAAAGAAATTTTTCCAGAGGATACTGCTAAAGAAGCATCTGACTTCGTAAAAAAGGTAAAAGAGAAAAAGATGGAGGAAAAAGAGAAGGTAAAGAAAGCTGAAAAAAATGTGAGCCCTGATCAAAAGCCGGAGCCAAATAAAAAGCAATTAGATGGGAAAGTTCCAACTTCTAAGGCGAAACAAGCTCCATATAGTGGACCTGTCCGTAATGATAAAGTGTTAGTGTTACTCGTTGAGTTTAGTGATTATAAACATAATAATATTGAGCAAACACCGGGTTATATGTACTCGAAAGATTTTAGTAGGGAACATTATCAAAAAATGTTATTTGGTAATGAGCCTTACACATTATTTGATGGTTCAAAAGTAAAAACATTTAAGCAATATTATGAAGAACAGTCTGGTGGCAGTTATACGACAGATGGGTATGTAACAGAGTGGTTAACTGTTCCAGGTAAAGCTGCTGATTACGGTGCTGATGGTAGTAGCGGTCACGATAATAAAGGACCAAAAGGTGCGCGTGATTTAGTGAAAGAAGCATTAAAAGCTGCAGCGGATAAAGGATTAGATTTATCACAATTTGATCAGTTCGACCGCTATGATACAAATGGCGATGGCAATCTTAATGAACCGGACGGTGTAATTGATCATTTGATGGTAATTCATGCTGGTGTTGGTCAAGAAGCTGGCGGTGGTAAATTAGGAGATGATGCAATTTGGTCACATCGTTCTAAATTAGCAAGGGATCCAGTAGCGATTGAAGGAACAACATCCAAAGTACCTTATTGGGGTGGAAAAATAGCGGCTCATGATTACACAATTGAACCAGAAGACGGTGCAGTAGGTGTGTTTGCACATGAATTTGGACATGACCTTGGTTTACCAGATGAGTATGATACGAATTATACTGGAATGGGATCACCTGTCGAAGCTTGGTCATTAATGAGTGGAGGTAGCTGGACAGGAAAAATCGCAGGAACAGAGCCAACTAGTTTTTCACCACAAAATAAAGACTTCTTACAAAAGAATATGGGTGGAAACTGGGCGAAAATTTTAGAAGTAGATTACGATAAAATTAAGCGTGGTGTGGGCGTTCCTACATATATTGATCAAAGTGTTACAAAATCAAATCGTCCAGGTGTCGTACGTGTCAACTTACCAGGTAAGAGTATTGAAACAATTAAGCCTGGATTTGGAAAGCATGCATACTATAGTACAAGAGGCGATGATATTCATACGACATTAGAAACACCATTCTTCGATTTAACAAAAGGAACAAATGCAAAATTTGATTATAAAGCGAATTATGAACTAGAAGCAGAGTGTGATTTCATCGAAGTACATGCTGTAACTGAAGATGGAACGAAAACATTAATTGATAGATTGGGAGAAAACATAGTCCAAGAAGATAAAGATACAACAGATGGAAAATGGATTGATAAATCATACGATTTAAGTCAATTTAAAGGGAAGAAAGTTAAACTACAATTCGACTATATTACAGATCCAGCTTTAACATATAAAGGTTTTGCAATGGATAATGTAAATGTAACAGTTGATGGACAAGTAGTATTTTCAGATGACGCAGAAGGACAGTCTAAAATGAAGTTAAATGGATTCGTTGTTTCTGATGGGACAGAACAGAAACCTCATTATTATTATCTAGAGTGGAGAAACTATGCCGGATCAGATAATGGATTAAAAGCGGGAAGAGGTCCAGTGTATAATACAGGTCTTGTCGTTTGGTATGCAGATGATAGCTTCAAAGATAACTGGGTTGGGTTACATCCAGGTGAAGGCTTCCTTGGTGTTGTAGATTCTCATCCAGAAGCGATTGTTGGAAATTTAGGCGGGAAACCAGCATACGGTAATACTGGAATTCAAATTGCAGATGCTGCATTTTCATTTGATCAAACACCTTCATGGAGTGTAAATTCATTTACACGAGGACAGTTTAATTATACTGGATTACAAGGTATTACAACGTTTGATGATTCAAAGGTATACAGTAATAAGCAAATTGCTGATGCGGGACGAAAAGTTCCAAACCTTGGACTTAAATTCCAAGTTGTTGGACAAGCAGAGGATAAGTCAGCAGGCGCTGTTTGGATTAAGCGTTAATAAAATAAAAGCACATTCTTCATATGAAGAGTGTGCTTTTTAATTTGTACAGTAAGTTATTATTTTAGCTCGTGTAATACAACTGTTAATTCATGTATAGTGTATCAAATTATGTGGGGAAAGGAAATATTTCCGAGGAAATTGTCGAAGTATCTTCAGTATTTATTTAGTTTATTTTTTAAAGGGAGAAAGTAGTATTGCTTTTATACATAAGTTTATTTACAGTATTACTTGGTTATATGCAAAAGTAATATATATTAGGCGGAAAAAAGCTCTATTCGATAGAGCTTTTTTTTTTGAGTAGAAAGGAGGAGTTATAAATGAAAGAAACAATTGTCTGCCCACAGTGTGAAGGAAATATTACTGCACAACATATTATCGATATCCCACATCTTTTTTCATTAAGGTGTCCACATTGTAAGGTGAAGCTGAAAGAAATAAGGATAACACCATGTTTAATATTAGCGGCAATTTGTATAATTCCACTGT
Source organism: Bacillus cereus group sp. N8 (assembly GCF_016483685.1). NCBI lineage: Bacteria > Bacillati > Bacillota > Bacilli > Caryophanales > Bacillaceae > Bacillus > Bacillus cereus group sp. N8. The sequence goes on from NZ_JAEHBK010000009.1 coordinate 127,747, forward strand.
TTATTATTATTGGTGAGAGTATTAAAGAATTGCTAGGAAAATATTTTTCTATTATAGACAATGTACCAACCGTACTTATTTTCTTCTTATTTTGTTATCCGTTGTATTATTTCTATGAAAAATATAATGCCAGATTGTTTATTAAGTATGGTTTATTGAAAGTGAAAAATTGAACAGGAGCTTATCATTATGTTGTGGAAAATTTATTTAGTCATTGTAGCGATATTAGCTATTACTTCATTAATAAGAGGGATGTTTCAAACACCAATTCAAAAGTTTGATTTTGTAGTGTCCATTATTACGTGGATAGGGCTATTTGGTTTTGTCTTCGATGTAGAAATATTAACCCCAATCGTTTGGAAATGCATCTTTGTGTTTAGCATTATTTGGACTTTGAGTGCAGTTTTTATTTTACGCTTATATGAAGAGAAGAATGAATCGTTGCCTTTTGTATTTAAATTAATTGGGATTATTCCAACGCTTCCGTTATATTACGGGTTATATCAATACGCATTTTAAAAAAAAGACAATGATGGAATTAACCCATCATTGTCTTTTTTACTTTGCTTCTTACAAAAATCATTCCAGCAAATGTTAACAAGAATGCAGTTCCGATAACGAAGCTAGCGCTAGGTGATGCTCCGATTGCTCCAACTGTAAAGGATCCAGCAACAACTCCTAACGAGAAGAATGCATAAAACAACCCGAATGCTTTCCCGCGATTATTATCTGTCGTATTTTCAACAAGTAAAGCATTAATTGCTGGGAAGAGGATAGCGAACCCAATTCCATAAATCATCATAACGATAAAGAGCATGCCTTTTGTTGCAAATAATCCGAGTAAAGATAATGCTAGTGCCATTACTGCAATCCCGATTAGCATTAGTTTTGAACGATTAAATCGATCGTAAATGCGATTTGTTGGCAGTAAGAAGAAGAGGATAGCGGTAATTCCGAATATACTTAACATCATGCCTGTTGTAGATGCTTTAAGTGCTAACGCCTCAACTTTTACTGGTAACATATAAGTGACAATCCCTTGTGAAAACATTAGTGTGAAAGCACCAATATATGCTTGTAATAACGGTTCTGATTTCAATAGTTCAATCATATCTTCTTTGTTCATCATTTGAGTTCTTGATGTATCTTTTCTTGATACGTTATTTGGTAAGAAGAATAGAGATACGATTGTACCAAGGACCATTAAAATAGAAATAGTAATGAACACCCACTCTATACCAGCTGTTGCTTTCATAATGCCGCTGAAAGCAGGTCCTACGATTGCAGCTGTTCCAACAGCAGCACCAGATAGAGCCATTGCCTTACCTTGCCTTGCTGAATTCGTTTGCTTTGATAAAAACGTAAAGGCAGCAGGAATTAAAAATCCGTCACTAAAACCGTGCATAAAACGCACAACTAATAGTTGTTCACCACTTTGAACAACGGTGTATAACAAGACTATGAAACTCGTAATTCCCATGCTTATATAAAGGATTTTTTTTGCACCGAATTTATCGACAGCGGCTCCAGCAATAATATTACCGATCATATTAGCGAATGAGTACATACCGACAACTAGTCCGATAACAAGAGGGGTTCCTCCAAGACTTTGAGCGAAAGTACTCATAATAGGTAATTGTGAAAATGTATCTAAAAACGCTACGATAACAATAAAGTAAATAAAATATTTCAAGCGATATTCACCTCTCCTATGCTATTATGGCATAATGCTAATTTCAACTGCAATGAAATTGAATTAACAGATGTGGAAAAAAGTACAAAGTGACAAAATATTGAACTTTATTTGTTAAAAATTAGTGGAAATGATATTGTTTTTTTGAAATATATGGATAGAAGTACTATAATAGATTTGTAAACTTCACCAGGTTAAATATATACATAGAGAGGGATGTATAAAATGAAAGCATTACTTTGGCATAATCAACGTGATGTAAGAGTAGAAGAAGTACCAGAACCAACTGTAAGACCAGGAGCAGTTAAGATTAAAGTTAAATGGTGTGGTATCTGTGGGACAGACCTGCATGAATATTTAGCGGGACCTATTTTTATTCCGACAGAAGAACATCCATTAACACACGTAAAAGCACCGGTTATTTTAGGACATGAGTTTAGTGGTGAGGTAGTAGAAATTGGTGAAGGAGTTACATCTCATAAAGTGGGAGACCGCGTTGTTGTAGAACCAATTTATTCTTGTGGTAAATGTGAAGCTTGTAAACATGGACATTACAATGTTTGTGAACAACTTGTTTTCCACGGTCTTGGTGGAGACGGTGGTGGTTTCTCTGAATATACAGTAGTACCAGAAGATATGGTTCATCATATACCAGACGAAATGACGTATGAACAAGGTGCGCTTGTAGAACCAGCAGCAGTAGCAGTTCATGCAGTACGTCAAAGTAAATTAAAAGAGGGAGAAGCTGTAGCGGTATTTGGTTGTGGTCCGATTGGACTTCTTGTAATCCAAGCAGCAAAAGCAGCAGGAGCAACTCCTGTTATCGCAGTTGAACTTTCTAAAGAACGTCAAGAGTTAGCGAAATTAGCGGGTGCGGATTACGTATTAAACCCAGCAACTCAAGATGTACTAGCAGAAATTCGCAACTTAACCAATGGTTTAGGTGTAAATGTGAGCTTTGAAGTAACAGGTGTTGAAGTTGTACTTCGTCAAGCGATTGAAAGTACAAGCTTTGAAGGCCAAACAGTAATTGTTAGTGTGTGGGAAAAAGATGCGACAATTACTCCGAACAACCTTGTATTAAAAGAAAAAGAAGTTATCGGTATTCTTGGATATCGTCATATATTCCCAGCTGTTATTAAATTAATTAGCTCTGGCCAAATTCAAGCAGAGAAATTAATTACGAAAAAAATTACAGTGGACCAAGTTGTTGAAGAAGGATTTGAAGCACTTGTAAAAGATAAAACACAAGTGAAAATTCTTGTTTCACCTAAATAATATACAATAGAAGAAAGTAGCTCTTTTCTAGAAATAGAAAAGGGCTACTTTTTTTCTATACTGAAAGGTGATAGACTTTCCTTTAACTAAAGGTATTTTTGTTTGGAAGGGGAAGTCCAATGCTTTCATTTATGTTGACATTGAAACGGATGTTAAGAGCCTGTTTACGAGCATGGAAAGATAAAGAGTTTCAAGTGTTGTTCGTATTAACAATGTTGACATTAACATCGGGGACGATTTTTTATAGTACAGTTGAAGGATTACGTCCTCTTGACGCTCTATATTTTAGTGTGGTTACGTTGACGACTGTCGGTGATGGAAATTTTAGTCCGCAAACTGATTTTGGAAAGGTGTTTACGATCTTATACATATTTATCGGGATTGGATTAGTGTTTGGATTTATTCATAAATTGGCAGTTAATGTGCAACTGCCAAGTATATTATCGAAAAGAAAAAAAGAGTAAAGCGGTTAATCGCTTTACTCTTTTTTTACATTAGTTTAGACAAGTATTTGCAGTAGCTTAACAATAATTTATTACAATGTAAGTGCATTCATTCATTACGTTCACTATGTATAAAGTTATAGTGATATGAACATTTGCATATTTCGATTAAATAATAGAAATTCGGTGGAAGGTGGGATATTCTAATCATAGGTTAACCGAAAGGCATCGTAGGATCCAAACAAAATATTTACAATAACTCAACTATAAAATGGAGGATTTCATATGAAAAAGAAAGTGCTTGCTTTAGCAGCAGCTATTACGTTAGCAGCTCCGTTACAAAATGTAGCTTTTGCACATGAAAATGATGGAGGGAATAGAGTACAGATTATTCAATATTGGTCCGCTGAAGATAAACACTCAGAAGGTGTAAACTCTCATTTATGGATCGTGAATCGTGCAATTGATATTATGTCCCGTAATACGACAATTGTAAAACAAGATCAAGTTGCACTATTAAATGAATGGCGCACAGATTTAGAAAATGGCATTTATTCTGCTGATTATGAAAATCCTTATTATGACAATAGTACATTTGCGTCGCATTTCTATGATCCAGACAATGGAAGTACATACATTCCACTTGCAAAGCAAGCGAAGGAAACTGGAGCTAAGTATTTTAAATTAGCTGGTGAATCTTATAAAAATAAAGATATGAAACAAGCATTCTTCTATTTAGGGTTATCTCTTCATTATTTAGGAGATGTAAATCAACCGATGCATGCAGCAAACTTTACGAATATTTCTTATCCACAAGGGTTCCATTCTAAATATGAAAACTTTGTAGATACAATTAAAGATAATTACAAAGTAATGGACGGAAATGGATATTGGAACTGGAAAGGTACGAACCCTGAAGATTGGATTCATGGGGCGGCAGTGGCTGCGAAGCAAGATTACCCTGGCATTGTAAATAGTAATACGAAAAGTTGGTTTGTAAAAGCTGCTGTATCACAAAGTTATGCGGACAAATGGCGTGCTGAAGTTACACCAATGACCGGTAAGCGATTAACGGAAGCGCAACGTGTAACAGCTGGATATATTCAGCTTTGGTTTGATACGTACGGAAATCGTTAAGTATTGGAGAAAGGTCAAATCTCAGAATAGAGTATTTGGCCTTTTTATCACTATACAATACATGGAGGTATGACTCGTGAAAAGTAAATTGTTAAAAGTTGTACTTAGCTTTGGAATAAGTCTAGCAGCTTTATATAGCGGATCTTCCGTTCAAGCAGAAATGTCCACAAATCAAAATGATACGTTAAAAGTTATGACGCATAATGTGTACATGTTATCAAAAAATCTATATCCCAACTGGGGACAAATTCAGCGTGCTGATTTAATTGGAGCGGCAGATTATATAAAGAATCAAGATGTTGTTATATTAAATGAAGTGTTTGATAATAGTGCTTCAAATCGCTTATTAGGAAATTTGAAGAAAGAATATCCAAATCAAACGGCAGTATTAGGTCGTAGTAGTGGAAGCGAGTGGGATAAGACGTTAGGAAACTATTCATCTTCGACTCCTGAAGATGGAGGTGTAGCGATTGTGAGTAAATGGCCAATTGTTGAAAAGATTCAATATGTATTCGAAAAAGGTTGTGGACCAGATAACTTATCAAATAAAGGATTTGTATACACAAAAGTTAAGAAAAATGATCGTTTCGTGCATGTGATTGGGACTCATTTACAAGCTGAAGATAGTATGTGTGGAAACACTTCGCCAGCATCTGTACGTACAAAACAGCTACAAGAAATTCAAGATTTTATTAAAAATAAAAATATACCAAATAACGAGTATGTGTTAATTGGTGGTGATATGAATGTGAATAAAATAAATGCTGAGAACAATAGTGACTCAGAGTACGCATTCATGTTCAAAACATTGCACGCTTCTATTCCATCTTATACTGGGCATACTACGACTTGGGATGCGGCGACAAACAGTATTGCGAAATATAACTTCCCCGATAGCCCTGCCGAGTATTTAGATTATATTATTACAAGTAAGGACCATGCGAATCCATCGTATATAGAGAATAAGGTGTTACAGCCGAAATCGCCACAATGGACTGTTACGTCATGGTTCAAAAAATATACATATAATGATTACTCTGATCATTATCCAGTAGAGGCCACTATTTCTATGAAGTAGAGTAGTCTTAAAAAAGTTTCTTCGTGAAGAAGAAACTTTTTTTATTTGAAAACAGGAAAATCATTTTTTCTTTCCAATATGTATAAGACATATATAGAAGAGGAGAGAAAAATGTGGATAGAGGAATTTTTAAGGAAGTTCCATTACCGTGTGCATTTTTAGATGAACTGGCTTTAGAGAGAAATATTCAATCGATTATAGAGTTAAGTGGAGATAAGAAGATTCGTATAGCGAGTAAATCATTACGCTCTGTTCCAATTATGAAAAAGATTTTGGCTACAAATGATCGGTTTCAAGGTATTATGTGTTTTTCCCCTAGAGAAGCTTTGTTTTTAATTGAACAAGGATTTAATGATTTATTGCTCGGATATCCTGCTTATGATGAAAGAGCTTTATATGAAATTAGTTTGCTAACAAAGCAAGGACTCAGTATAACTTGCATGGTGGATTGTGAAGAACATATTGTTTATTTAGAAAAAATTGCTGAGAAGTCTAAAGGTTGTTTTCGCGTTTGTTTGGATATTGATATGAGTAGTCGTTTTTTAAAATTTCATTTTGGTGTAAAAAGATCCCCGGTAAAAGACGTACAGAGTGCTTTGAAAATAGTAGGAAAGGTGAAGGGCTCATCATATTTAATACTAGATGGTGTAATGGGATATGAGGCCCAAATTGCTGGGGTGGGGGATCATATACCGAATCAATGGATGAAAAGTAAAGTGGTTTCGTATTTAAAGAAGAAATCAGTATTAGAGGTTAAAGAAAGAAGAGGACGTATCGTAAAAGAAATACAAAACCTTGGTATTAAACTAAGATTTGTAAATGGGGGAGGAACAGGAAGTATAAAAACAACTGAGCAAGATAACTCAGTTTCAGAGATTACAATAGGTTCTGCTTTTTATTCCCCAAAACTATTTGATTATTATAAAGAAGTACAATTTCAGCCAGCTGTCGGATTTGCTTTACCCGTTGTGCGTAAACCAGCTCCGTTTATTTATACTTGCCTCGGTGGTGGATATATTGCTTCAGGCGCAGTTGGTAAAGATAAAGAGCCTGAGATTTGGAGGCCGGGTGGTGCAAGACTATTAGCGTTAGAAGGTGCTGGTGAAGTGCAAACACCAATTTTTTATAACGGTGAGGAACGGGTGGATATAGGAGATTCTATCTTGTTTCGCCATAGTAAAGCTGGAGAGTTATGTGAACGCTTTCCTGTTTTGTATCGCGTTAAAAAAGGAGAGATTGCTGGGGAGTATTCAACATATCGGGGGGATGGACAATGCTTTCTATAAAGGGACAAAAATGGAGAAATTGGACAGGGAATGTAGAAGGAACGCCACATTATACGATGTATCCAAAAAGTATACAAGATGTAGTGGAAGTTGTAGGGCTTGCACGAAAAAAGGGAAAGAAAATTCGTGTTGTCGGTTCAGGGCACTCTTTTACACCTCTCGTGCAAACGGAAGAAATTTTAGTTTCTTTAGATGAATTGAAGGGCATTGCAAATATCGATGCAGAGAAGATGGTTGCCGAAGTATGGGCAGGAACAAAGTTATATGATTTAGGGAAGTTACTTGAGGAAAAAGGTTATGCACAAGAGAATTTAGGAGATATTGATTCACAATCTATTGCTGGAGCGATTAGTACGGGCACTCATGGGACGGGTGTTACATTTGGGAGTTTATCAACACAAGTTATAGAGATTACGGCAGTTTTATCAACAGGTGAGAGTATAGTTTGTTCAGAAACCGAAAACGTTGAATATTGGAAAGCATTTCAGGTGTCGCTTGGAATGCTAGGCATTATTGTAAAGATAAAATTGAAAGTTATCCCAGCGTATTCGCTCGTTTATGAAAGTGAAAAGCAGTCATTATCTGCTGTAATGAACAAGCTAGAAGAATATAAGAAGAATCGTCATTTTGAATTTTTCGTTTTTCCTTATTCAGATGAGGTGCAAGTGAAATTTACAAATGAAACAATGAGTAAAGAAAGTGATTTGAAATGGCATAAACTAAAGGTGGAGTTACTTGAAAATAGGATGTTCTCTTTGTTATCTAAAGGGTGTAAATGGTTTCCGTCTATAAGTAAAGCAGTAAGTCGATTATCAGCTAAGGCTGTACCAAACACAAAAATAATAGGCCCGAGCTATGAAGTGTTCGCTACATCACGTACGGTTCCATTTTATGAAATGGAGTATAGTGTCCCTTCAAAGTATATGAGGGCTGTTGTAGAAGAAATTTCAAATCTTATTGAAAAGAAAAAGTATAAGGTACACTTCCCGATTGAATGCCGGTATGTGAGAGGTGATGATATATGGCTCAGTCCAGCGTACGGAAGAGATTCAGCGTATATTGCCGTTCATATGTATAAAGGTATGAAGTATGCCGCTTATTTTGGTGAGGTGGAGCAAATCTTTCGAAAGTATGAAGGACGCCCGCATTGGGGGAAAATGCATACTTTATCGTATGAGCAATTACAAGATATATATCCAGAGTTTCATTTGTTTTTACAAGTGAGGAAGTCACTAGATGAAACGGGAATGTTTTTAAATCCTTATGCAGAAAAGTTATTCATGAGTATGAAAAAAGCTGACAAATAATCATTTGTCAGCTTTTTTTAGTAGAATTGCATTTCTTGTATGACTGATATGCTCGTAAAATAGTAATTTATCCTGGCTAAATACATGCAATAAAACATGAATAATGAATAGGCCGTTAATTACGAATTGGAACAACAATGTAACCAGCAATACTAAAGGCTCTGTAATATTTAAGATAGAGCTACTAGAAAGAATATAATTGATTCCACCTAAAATGAAATAGAATATACCGTAACGGATGAATAGTTCCTTTATCGTAATACGATCTGATTTTCCTTTAATGTAAATACGAAGCAACGCTTTTCCTATCGTTCTTCCATTTGTAAAGTATGGAATGATAATAAAGTAAATAAAGATTGAACATGTAATGAAAAGGAGTTCGTATATATTTGTGTAAGATTGGATATTAGAAATAAATAGAGAGTTTCCTTTATTTTTAATGACAGGAACGACGATAGATAAGAACAGCCAATCAATTTGCATAGCGATAAGACGACGAACGAATCCGACTGGTTTCGTTTCTAAATCAATATGACTATCTAATTCGCTTGTTTTCGGAAGGAAGTACGTAAATATTGGAGCAATGATAAAACCAATTACGCCGCCTAATGTGTTTAAAAATAGATCATCGATATCGAATAAGCGATAGGCACAATTATATATACCGTACAATCCAGTCACCTGTGTTAGCTCGAAAAATAGTGAAAGACAAAAAGAAATAAAAATAGTCTGTAAGAAACTACGTCGGAAATAATAACGTAAGTAAATACCGAATGGAACGGTTAGTAGAACGTTAAAAGCAACTTGTAAAAATGCAGATTCTTTTAATAGCAAGAAATAAGTAGCTGGTTTTGTTAAAATTGCCGATGTATGATTACTAATCTCTTGTATGAAATAAAATGGTGATAGTTGCATGTGCTGTGTATTAGCAGGTTGTAGGCTACAAGTATCGTACGTTTGTGGTAACGGCAAAATAACAAGGAAATAGGCATTTAATAAGTAGAGTAATAATGAGTATAAAATAAATGAGCGCCATTTATTTAAGTAACCGTATTTTCGATAATTAAATATTAAAAAAGGAATTAAGAGAAACATTGCTAAAATAGGAAATAAAATAAATGCTGTTTTTACTGGAAATAAATATGCAGTCAAAATGAAGCTCCTTTCAATGAAATTTCGTTTATCATTATAGCGCTAAAAAGAATTGAAAACAAAGTTAAAATAGTTCGAAATAGAAAAAAGCAAGTCATCTCATTTGAATAGAATGATTTGCTTTAAAGAGTGTTAACTATCATTTTATAAGAAAATGATAGTTAGTACACCTACGATAATACAGTAGAAAGAGAAATATTTTAAATTTCCTTTTGCCATAATGTTCATAAACCATTTTAATGAAATATATGTCATGATGAATGTTGCGATGAAAGCAACAATATAAGGTACAAATAATGTATCTAAATTTGGATCGTTTGCAATGTCTGTAATACTTAACAATAAACCACCTAAGCTAACAGGAATGTATAGTAAGAATGAGAAGCGAAGAGCTGTTTCTTGCTTCATACCAAGTAACATTGCTGCTACGATTGTAGCACCTGATCGGCTTATACCAGGAATTAGTGCGCAAGCTTGTGCTAGACCGACAATGATTGCATCTTTCATAGAAAGATCGCCATCATTTTTACGTCCACGCAAGTTTCGAATAATCCAAAGACCGATAGCAGTAATAAGAAGAGAAATCCCAACCATTTTAACACCTTTTAAATATTGGTCGATATAATCTTTAAATAAAACTCCAATTACACCTGCTGGAATGGTTGCAATAACGAGGTAAATAATAAAGAAGAAATCTGATTTTGCATCTTCTGCTCTTGTAAATATATAAGATAGACCATTCTTTGTTAGACGAATTAAGTCATTTCTATAAATAAGTAATACAGCTAATAATGAAGCTGAATTAACAAGTAGCTCAAAGCTAAACCCTTCTATTTTTAGTCCTAGCAAATGCTGTGCTAAAAATAGAAGGGTTTAGCTTGAAGAAATCGGAATTGGCTCTGTTAGTCCTTGGAATAGACCAAGAATTAAATATTTTAAAATGTAATAAAATTGTTCCATAACATCCTCCTTGTGTATTAGTCGAAAGAAACAACTTTTTTATTATAACAAAAGAGAGAGCGAATATTGAGAAGAAAATAATATTCGAAATATATAAAAAATCCCCTACTACGTCATAGGGGATTTTTTATATTACTGAGAAATAACTATTTCTTGAATACTTTTTGATAATTGGACATCAACTTTTTCAGCATCATTAATATGATTCATAATAGTAGTATTTAACTTTTGGAACAGTAGTTGTGTATTTTCAAATTCTCGTAATATATCATCATTACAAGATTTTTGGTTCTCGATAGCTTTAATAACATTTGTAGCGCCATTTTGTAATGTTTGAATCATAATTAAAATATTTTCGATTCTAGCGTTAGTATCAGCGCTCATTTCTACACCTTCATCAACTAAATGTAAATTATCTTTTGTATTTTCATATGCTTTTTCAATTTCTTCTTGAATTTTTTTCGTTAAGTTACCGATGTTTTTTGTACTTTCAGCTGTGCTTTCTGCTAGTTTTCTTACTTCATTAGCAACAACAGCGAATCCTTTACCGTGTTCTCCAGCACGTGCAGCTTCAATACTTGCATTTAACGCTAGTAAATTTGTTTGTGCTGCAATGTTTTGAATCACTTCTACAATTTGTTCAATTTCTTTAGAGCGTTCACTTAAATGATTCATACTATTAGAAGTACGTTGAGATTGTTCACCTAACTTATTAATTACAATGAGTAAGCGATGAACGGATTCTTTTCCTTCATTAGAGCAATCGATAATTTCCTCAATAGCTTGAATTAAGTTTTTCTCTTTTTGTAGCATTTCGTTATTTAATTCGTTGGAATGTGTAGTACGCATAGAAACATTTTCAAAGCATGCGTTCAATTGTTGAATTAAATTTTGGAGTGTATGATGTTGGTTATTTACAAGTTCGTGCTCTTGCATAACGTTTTTTACACGATTATGGATATAAGATATAATTTCTTGTTTTTCCACATCTTTTTGTTTTAATTCTGTTTCTAGTTCATGTATATGAGTTTCTAGTTGATCAATTTTATGTTGGAGTGATTTCTTTTGAGTAAACATTTTATTTAATTCAACCGCCTTTAGGGTTTTTAATTTTTCTATATTTGGATTCTAGCATCTTTTGTAACATTTAAATATAGTATTTTTTAAATATTTAAGAATCTATTACATTTTATTCATAATTCTCTCTTTTTTGTCATGAAAAATAAACTGTATTTAATGGTTTTGTAAACAAACTGTAAAATAAATCATGTATAACTGTATAAGAAGGGAGTCGGATTATGAACTATTTTAAGCGAATCAGTAGTCTAGTATTAGCAGGAATTATCGGTCTTTCTAGTACAGTCGCTGTAAAAGCAGAGTCAAACGACGAGAAACTTAACAACATGCAACAGCAATTGCAACAAAACGATGCAGAAATGCAAAAGAAAGAGCAAGAGAAGCAAGCTGTTAGTAAAGAAATTAAAGGTATCGAAAACGAACTACATAATTTAAATAATACAATTGCAAAAAATAAAGAGGATCAATCTGCTATTCAACGTAAAATCGATGAAACACATAAGCAGATTGAACAAAAAAAAGCAGATATTATCGTTTTAGAAGATAAAGTCCTTGCTCGTAAGGATATTATGAAAAAACGTATGGTTTCTGTTCAAAATAGCTCAAATACGAGTTTAGTAGTAGAAGTTGTTGTAGAATCAAAAAACTTTGCTGATTTCATACAACGTATGAACGCGGTATCTACAATTTTAGATGCAGATAAAGAAATTTTACGTCTACAAGAACAAGATCTTCGTCAAATTGAAGAAGATAAAAAAGCGATTGACGAAAAAGAAGCATCTTTAGTAGTAGATAAGCAAAAATTAGCAAAAGCACAAGCTGATTTGCAAGATAACCTGAAAAAACGTCAAGATAACTTACAAACGGTTCAAGCTAAATATAATGCGATTGCAAATCAAATTAATTTAGCAGCAGAAGAAAAAGCAAAAGTTGAAGCAAATATGAAAGCAGTACAAGAAACAATTGCTCGTGAACAAGAAGCAGCAAGAATTGCAGCAGAAGAGCGCGCAAAAGCGGAAGCAGCTGCAAAGGCTGAGCAAGAAGAGTTAGCAAAAGCGAAGGCAGCAGCAGCTAAGCAAAAAGAAGAACAGGCAGCTAAGCCGGCAGAGCCTGTAGCAAAAAATACAACACCAGAGTCTAAGCCAGACCCTAAACCAGCTCAAGGTGGAAAAGAATTTTATGTAACAGCAACTGCTTATACAGCTGATCCATCTGAAAATGGCTATAAACCGGGTGAAGCTGTAAAATCTAAGTTAGGACATAATTTGACTGCAAATCCAAACATGAAACTAATTGCAGTAGATCCAGCTGTGATTCCATTAGGTTCTACTGTTTATGTAGAAGGCTATGGAACAGCGATTGCTGGAGATACTGGTAGTGCGATTAAAGGTCATATAATTGATTTATTAATGCCGGATTCAGCTACAGCTAATAATTGGGGCAGAAGAAGTGTTAAAGTTACAATTTTAAACTAAAACGAAATCCAACTTTACAATACGTGAAGTTGGATTTTTTTACAAAAATAATGTTAAGTTGAGTTTACATTTTGTTAAGAGTTGCATACAATGATGGTAAGAGGTGGTAAATTTGACCATTTTAAACAGAGTGAAGGAATTAAGAGCTCGCTTTAATTTTTCGCAAAGTGTATTAGCAGAAAAGGTTGGAGTAACGAGACAAACAATCGCGGCAATTGAAAAAGGAGATTACGTTCCTTCATTGTTACTAGCATTGATGATTTGTGATGTATTCGGGTTAAAGATGGAAGATGTGTTTGTTTTAAATAAGGAGGGGGAAGAGAATGAATAGAATTGGGGTTTCTTATATCTTAAATGTGCTGAGATTTATGATAGCTTTTTGGGCGTTTATTGAGCTCTATTATGCTTGGATAGAGCTAGCAAATATTATTGAAACTGAGAAATTACCGTTTGAAGTAACAATCAATATGATGCCATTAGGAGTGTTAACAATTGTAGCTATTATAACGACGGTTTTTTATAAAATTCAAAAGAAGAAACATAAAGCACTTTCTTATTGGATGTACCCGTTATTATTTCCACAAGAAGACGAGCGGGAAAAAGCAATTACACAAAAGGCATGCCGGACAACATTTGTTTCATTCTGGTATGGAATAGTTATTGCTATTGGATTTTTAACACTTTCTCCTGTAGCTAATTTATATATTCCTGGATACCCATTATATATTTTATTTTTCATGCTTTTTATTCAAATGACAGTTTTTTACGTATCCCTGTACAGAAATAAATTAGTCTAAAAAAGAAACCTTCTTGCTGAAGCGAGAAGGTTTCTTTTCAGCTTACACTTGTACATATAGCAATATTGTCTTATCATTTTATATAGAGTAAGATTTTGTAACGGAAAGGAATCGTATATGAACAAGCAAAGAATTTATAGTATAGTAGCAATCCTGCTATTTGTTGTAGGTGGTGTGTTAATTGGAAAGCCATTCTATGATGGATATAAGGCAGAAACGAAACAGACAGAAAATGTGCAAGCAGTTCAAAAGATGGCATATGAAAAGCATGAAACGGAATTTGTAGATGCTTCAAAAATTAATCAACCAGACTTGGCAGAGGTAGCGAATGCATCGTTAGATAAGACACAAGTAATCGGTCGTATTTCGATTCCAAGTGTTTCAGTAGAACTTCCCGTTTTAAAAGCTTCTACTGAGAAAAACCTATTGTCAGGTGCAGCGACAGTAAAAGAAAATCAAGTAATGGGAAAAGGGAATTACGCGCTAGCAGGACATAATATGTCTAAAAAAGGTGTTTTATTTAGTGATATAGCATCTTTGAAAACAGGCGATAAAATTTATTTATATGATAATGAAAATGAATATGAGTACGCTGTTACTGGTGTATCTGAAGTAACTCCGGATAAATGGGAAGTTGTAGAAGATCATGGGAAAGATGAGATAACGCTTATTACATGTGTATCTGTAAAAGATAATTCTAAGCGTTATGTTGTAGCTGGTGATTTAGTAGGAACGAAGGCGAAGAAGTAAGAAAGAAGGTCAACTCTTTAAAGAGTTGACCTTCTTTTTTACTATTGTTGAGAAATAATAGAATATTTTAGTTCGTATTTAAAAATCCTTCTATTTATGTATAATAAAGTTAGAATTCTAGATTTTGGGAGGAACAAGAGTGAGACAACAGGTGAAGAAACTTCTTTTAACAACAAGTGTAGCGTTATTGGTAGCACCAATTTCTGCTTATGCACATCCAGGACGTACGGATGCTAACGGTGGACATACGTGTCGTACAAATTGTGAAAAATGGGGATTACAGTACGGGGAATATCATTATCACAATAAACCAGCTTCTAGTAGTGGTGCAACGGATCCAGCTCCTAGTCAAAATAATAATGGTGCCGTAGAAGCTGAAAGACAAGCGGAAGTGCAGCGCAATGCTGAGGCTGAAAAACAACGTAAAGCAGAAGAAGCACGTAAAGCAGAGGAAGAGAGACAGCGTGCTGCAGAAGAACAGCGCAAAGCAGAGGAAGAGAGACAGCGTGCTGCAGAAGAACAGCGCAAAGCAGAGGAAGAGAGACAGCGAGTTGCAGAAGAACAACGCAAAGCAGAAGAACAACGCAAAGCAGAATCTGAAAAGGGACAAGCTGAAGGGCAAAAAAGCGGAGAGATAGATTTTAAAGCAGGAAAGAATAATGCAGGAAAGAATAATGCAGAAGGACATGTAGCTGGAAAGTCAGATGCATATAAACAAGCATTTACAACTGCGTATGCTACGGTATGGTCTTTAGAAGAACAGAAAAAAGCGCATTTTGAAAAAGGTAAAGAGCAAGGGTTAGCACAAGAAGCAATGGACGATAGTCAAATTACTCCTGAGTTTAAGGTGAACTTTGCAGAAGGTTTCCAAGTAGGTAATAAAGAGAGAACCGAAAAGATTGAAAAAGAACAAGCGGAACTTGGTGAAAAGGCTGGTAAAGAATTAGCTGAAAAGAAACCTGGAAATACTGAAAAGGATACATATGTGAAAGCATATGAAACCGCGTATGAAACAGGATATAAGTCTGCCAAAAAAATGACGGAAAAAGCCGGATATACATATGCATTTGAAAATTATGATTTGAAAGTTCCTGCTAAGTATGAAAAACACGAATCATTAAAGGAATGGTTTACGGAAGGATTTAAATCAAATAAAAAGGCAGCAGAAATCCGAGAAGAAGGATATAAAAAAGGAGATAGCTGGCTGTCATTCTTCTATAAAAACTTCGTACCAAGTGAATATAAAGAGCACAAAAATCTGTATGAACAAGCAATAGAAAAGGGCGAGAAAGCATAAAAAAAGATGAGGAGAAATTCCTCATCTTTTTAATCCATCCATTTCACTAATTTCTTAGAAATTAATAATAAAACACAACCTAAAACAATCGCTGCAGCTCCGATTACTGTAAATACTTCAGAATATCCAAGTGAAGTTGTAAAGCTCGCAAGTTGTCCGCCTAAAATGTTGGCGATTCCTGAGCTTGCTAGCCATACTCCCATTAATAAAGAAGCAAGTTTTACTGGAGCAAGTGCACTAACCATTGATAGTCCAACAGGTGATAAGAATAGCTCACCTAACGTATGGAAAAGATACGTAAAGACGATAAATAGTAGGTTTGCTTTTTCTGTAATGTTATGTTCATCGCTACCTGTTTTTAATGTAGCGATAACGAGAATGATATAACCGATACCGAGTAGGATCATACCAAGTCCCATTTTTGTTGGGATTTTTAAATCACCTTTTTTTCTAGTTGCAAGTTTTGCCCATAATGCTGAAATGATTGGAGCAAGTAAAATAATAAATAACGGATTGACCGATTGGAACCAAGATGTTGGAACTTCCCATCCGAACACAGAGCGGTCTACAAATTTGTTTGTATATAATGTTAACGAGCTACCAGCTTGTTCGAAGCCAGCCCAGAAGAAGACAACGAAGCATGTTAAAATGACGATAACTGCGGTACGTTGTTTTTCTTTTTTTGTTAACGGTGTATCTCCTACTGTTGGTTGTCCAGCAGCCGTTTGTAAATCGCGAGTTGGTTTTTTACCGATATCACCAAGGAAGCGATTAGATAGTGTTGTAAATAAAATTTGTCCAATGATCATTCCGATTGAAGCCGCTAAGAAACCGTAACGGAATCCGTAATGAACAACGCCATCTACTGTTGTTTTGAATAAATTTTCTGATAAAAATCCGCAAACAAGTGGAGCTAAAAATGAACCGACGTTAATACCCATATAGAAAATTGTAAATGCACTATCACGTTTTGGATCGTGCTCTTCGTATAATTCTCCAACAAGTGTAGAGATATTCGGTTTGAAGAATCCATTACCGATAATAATAAGCGCTAATCCGAGGTATAGGCCGACTTGGTTTTGCAAGGCAAATAGTGTAAGGTTACCGATTGCCATTGTTATACCACCAATTGTGATGGCTTTTCGTTTACCTAGAAAACGGTCTGTTAAGTATCCACCGATCAATGGTGTGAAATAACAAGCTCCAGTATAAAATCCGTAAATAGAGAGTGCCCAAGCGGGACTAAACCCAAGACCACCACTTACTAAAGCTGTTGTTAAATATAATGTTAATAATCCTCGTAATCCATAGTAACTAAATCTTTCCCACATTTCTGTAAAGAAGAGTAAGTATAAACCGGGAGGATGTTTCTTTTTTCTTTGTTGTTCTCTTTCTAGTTGTATCGTTGATTCCATGTGATTTTTCCTCCTGACACAAACAAAAAACAAAGTTAATAGTTTTGTATATTTAATATTTTACTTTATTAACTATTGAAAGTCAATGAAGGTTGATTTTTCAGAAGAAATTGGAAAAGGGAAATGTCTATAGAATGGGTGTTTCTTTTGTGGTAGACTATGGACTATGTTTTCTTTGTAAGGGAGCGGATTATTGCGTTTTTCCTACGTGTGGAATAGATTTCATACATGATGAAATTGAAGAAGGAGAAAGAAATGAAATTGTTACAGAAAAAAGAAATTTTACTTATTAGTCTTATGTTATTCTCGATGTTCTTTGGAGCGGGGAATCTTATATTCCCACCTTTCCTCGGATACGAAGCGGGAGAACATGTGTGGATTGCATTGCTAGGTTTTATTATATCAGCAACAGGGCTTCCGATATTAGGTGTTATTGCTATTGCGAAGGCAGGAAGCTTTCAAACGTTAGCGGGTAGAGTTCATTCTTCATTTGCCATTATTTTTCCGTGTATTGTATATGTATTTATTGGACCTGGTCTTGGTATACCGCGTGCAGGAAGTTTAGCTTTTGAAATGGGTCCAGGGCAGTTACTCCCAGAAGCGGGAAGCGTTGTATTATTGTTTTACACAGTTATTTTCTTTAGTATTGTATATTGGTTAAGTTTATCACCATCTAAATTAATGGGCTTGTTTGGAAAGGTTTTAACCCCTTTATTATTATGTATGATTGCCATTATATTTATAAAAAGTATGTTTACATCAGTAGGCAGTTTGAAAGAGTCTGCAGGAAATTATGGACAAGCTCCTATGTTCCAAGGTTTTTTAGATGGGTATTTAACGATGGATGCACTAGCGGCTTTAATCTTTGGGATTGTGATTGCAAATGCCCTACGTGCAAAAGGTGTTGAAGATGATAAAGGTTTAGCGAAATATATGAGTATTGCTGGAATCGGGGCAGGACTATTACTATCTGTTATTTATGTCGTCCTCGGATATGTTGGTTCAATTAGTGGCTCGTTGGGGACATTTGATAACGGTGCGCAAGTGTTAGCGCAAGTTATGACGGCATTATTTGGACAAGGTGGAGTAGTTTTATTAGGTCTTATTTTTACTATCGCGTGTTTATGTGTTTCGATTGGACTCGTTACGTCTTGTAGTCAATTTTTCGCTAGTGTATTTACGAAAGTATCTTATAAAGTTTGGGCGTTTATATTAAGTCTTGTTAGTATGATCTTAGCTAATTTAGGATTAACACAAATTTTAAAAGTATCAGTACCAATTCTCGGATTTATTTATCCCGTTGCACTAACCCTTATTATTTTAGGGTTATTCCATAAGTATATTGGAAAGTATGTATATGTATATTCGGTATCGATTGGAATCGTAGCGTTATTTAGTGCGATTGATATTTTAAATAAAAATGTGATGATGAATAAGTGGACACCAGTATTGAAATACATTCCGTTTTATACAGAAGGTGTTGGATGGATTGTTCCAGCTATTTTCGGTGTTTGTATTGGTGTTATTGTTAGTATTGCTATAAATAAGAAGAAATAAGTAAGAGGTGTTTTCCTATTTCGGAAAACACCTTTCTTTTTTTGGAAAAATGGTATCGAACATGAATAGACTAATAGTATGATAAGGATAATTGGTAATATATAGGTTTAATAATGATCGGTAATGAGGGGGGAGCGTATGAAGGGAGATTTAAATAAGAAAATAGAAGCACTCGAAACGGCAATTGAAACGATGCAAGAGACACTTTATGATTTGAAAGCGAAGCAAAGGGAAATTGAAAAGGTTCAGCAAAATGTTAATAAGGAAAAGAAAGAATACATTGAGACGGTAAGTAATAAAAAGTTACAAGAAGATGTAGTTAAGACGAGGGAGTCCATACTAGAGCCAAAGGTGAAACAAGTAGATATATCTGCATTTAAGCCGGAACCATTTAATATTATAAAGTTTTGTCAAACATGGTTACCACGCATATTTGTCGGTATTATGTTACTCGGCGTTATTTGGTTATTTAAAGCAGGAGTAGATGCTGGATTATTAACACCAGCGATACGGGTTGTGTTTGGTATAGTACTATCTGCCGGTTTGTATTACGTAGGAGATATACAAATTAAAAGAGAGCGGCAAGCGTTAGGGTTAGTATTAGCTGGAGGAAGTATTACGGGAATTGTTTTAACAACGTTTGCGGCACATTATTTATATGAATTTATTCCTGCAAGTATTGCGTTTATCTGTAATATTGTATGGGTTATTTTAGGGATTTATTTAGCGAAAAGGTATAGATCGGAATACCTCGCTATTTTCGTCGCGGTAGGAGCTTTCTTCGTACCTTTCTTGTTAAATAGTACGACTCCTAATACGTATATTTTCTTTAGTTATGAGACGATATTAACAATTAGTTTATTATGGTATGCATTGAGAAACCGTTATAAGTACCTGTATATGATTTCTTATGTGGTTGCGGCAATTGTCCTATTTGTCTTCTTTGCTGTTATGTCAATATTAGTAGGAAACGTGCAAGTGCAGTTAACAGTTGTATACGGTGCCATTCATTTACTGTTATTTTGGCATATGTTTTCGGAAAGAACATTCATACAAGAAGCAAGATCGGCGATATTTAGTGCGAATGCAGTTTTCTTTATTTTAGCCATCTCCCAAATTCCTGAATTTACAACGTGGGGATTAGTTATAAGTGCATTTGTGCATGCTGTTATGTTCGTACTTGAATATAGGAAGAATAAGCAATATATCTTTACAGATTTGTTATTTGGTTTTGCAATGGGATCATTTAGTTTAGCGATTTTATATGAGTATAGTTTGGTGAATGCAGCGATCGTATTATTGTTACAAGGTTTCCTCGGTATGGTGACTGCTATTAAAGTAAAGCAAAATATTAAATTGTATGTAAGTGCAACGATTTATGCGATTGGAATGGTACAGACGATTTTTAGCACA
This sequence comes from Bacillus cereus group sp. N8, assembly GCF_016483685.1. Classification (NCBI taxonomy): domain Bacteria; kingdom Bacillati; phylum Bacillota; class Bacilli; order Caryophanales; family Bacillaceae; genus Bacillus; species Bacillus cereus group sp. N8. Next base: position 147,862 of record NZ_JAEHBK010000009.1, read on the forward strand.
TTTGATGAGTTCATTTCAGCAGGGTTTGTTGCTCATATTATATTAATAGGAACGTTCTATTATTGCATGAGACAAGCGAAAGAAGTGTTAGTGAGTTTAGGTAAATATGTTTATTCTATAGCGCTCTACTCGTTAATGATCATTGTATTTATTACAATTACTAGAATCGGTGAAGTTCTTTCTACAGATGGAAGTATCATTAGCGTATCTGTATCATTATTATGGATGGTATATGCTTTATTTGCAGTTTGGTTTGGCCGTTATAGACAGATGAATGAAATATTATATGCGGGATTAGTCGTGTTAGTAGTAACAGTAGGGAAGTTATTCCTTCTCGACTTACCAGAGGTGTCTATGATGATTAGGGCAGTATTATTCTTAATTGTCGGTAGTATAGGCATTGTTATCTCAAGAATGTTTTTCTCAAAAGAAGAGAAGTGAGAAGAAGGCAATCCATATGTGGATTGCCTTTTTCATTATTTTTTATTAATCGTTACAGTTTCACTATATTTCGCTGTCGTGTTTTGACGTAGACGAAGTGTTGCTTGTCCAGTTGTATTTGGATCAAGTTGTACGTTCACAATTTTTTCAGCAGATCCTTGGTTATTTGTTATGAAAGAGAATGTACTGCTATATCCGAAAGAAGACGGCCAAGTGCCATTTGTATTTTGAACTTTTGCTACCTGTGTTCCGCCAGTTGTGAAAATACCTAAAGAATAATTATTGTACGTTGTATTTGGTAATAAGTTATTTACTTGAATCTTCATTTGGAACACTTCATTGTTTGGTAGAGTGCTAGGGTGTGTAATTACGTAATCACTCGTTGTCACTGCACCGTTATAGCCATATGAACCTGGTTTAAAAGTATTTGTATTGAACCACTGGTAACCTTGATTTGGTGCGCTCCAAGGTTCTGGTTGTGGTTCTGTTGATAAACTTGGCTGTTCAAATGTTTGTAGAGCTGTAGGTGCATCAAGCTGTAAACCACTTACTTGATCTAAGCTTGTAAATGTTTCTTGCTTCGCTAACCAATTCACTATGTTTTTTAATAGAACAGCATCGTTTTCTTCTTTATAACCATCATAAGTTTTCTTCGTTTGACCGGAGTCTTCACGAACATATTTTGGCGATGCATCTTCAACAGGGGAAGAATCACCAATAAAGGCTGCTTTTCCAAGACCAACTTTTGAAATAGCAGCATAAGGCCCCTCTGCAACACCACCGCCGTTATAAACGCCGCTATCAACAGCGTTATTCCATTTTGATGGATTTTCTGGAAGATACACAAGACCTTTCGCTAGTTTTGGATTTGTAATCGCAAGAGTAGAGCCAGCATGCATTGCTACAGATGAAACGCCCTCTGTAATTCCGAATGATTGTGCAGGTGAGACGATATTTTTAGCTGAAACATCACCAAGTGCATTGTAACGGAAGCGAATGCCAAAATTATCGGATAGCCAATCAGAGCTTTCTACTCCTTGCATAGCTTGTGATGTTGTTTCTTCATTAGACATACCCTTTGCTGGATTATCCCATGCCCCGCGCCTATATCCATTGAACACCTCTGAGGAGTCCCAGCGGTTTTTATTACGATCTGCATTATAATGATCGGCAATGAAGAAAATACTGCCACCGTTTTTCACGTATTGTAACATCGCATCTTGCTCAGATTTTTTATAAGGAATATTTGCTTCTGGAACGATAAATACATTGTAATTTTTTAAATCGTCGTATGTAATAGATGTTGATTTACGAAGTTCTTTTACATAATATCCGTTTTGGGCAATGCCGTTTCCGAAATCAGAAAAACCGCCATCAATAACCCAGTCAGCTGTCCCAGCCGTTTGACCGTGCGTATTATCGAATAATACTTTCTTCCCATTGTTTTGGTTTACAACTTTTGCAGCAATTTCAGGAGCTGGGTCTACGGAGCTTTCGGCATAAGTAGACGGAATGTAGGAACTCCCTATACTAAGTGTGATTGCTGTTGCTAAAGAAAATTGAATCCATTTTTTATTCTTCATAGAAGAATCCCCCTAAAAATAAATATATGTGCTTTAATAATGTAATTGATTTTTCTATGAAAATAAAGATAGAAAATATTAAATAGTGCAAAGATAACGTTAATTAAATTGAGAAATATTTGCGCGAATAATGAAAAAATCTCTCCCTAGTAAATTAGGAAGAGATCGTGGACTTAACTAATTTTTGAATTAGATGATTGATCAATCTTATGAAAACCTTTCATATAATACACGATAGCCAAGCCGATAAGCCAAATTGGACCGACGATTAATGCGATTCGTGTATCTTCTGAATAGGCCATAATACCTAGTACAAGTACAAGGAAGCCGAGTGAGAAATATGAACTTAATGGGTGTAAAGGCATTTTATATGCTAGTTTATCCTTTTTATTAGTCTGTAATCCTTTACGGAATTTAATTTGCGCGACTAATATAATTCCCCAAGTCCAAATTGCACCGAAAGTTGAAATACTAGTTAGCCATGTAAACACTTTTGCAGGAACAAGATAGTTTAATATAACGCCAACGAGTAAAACGATTGCTGTTGCGACGATTCCTTGACTTGGAATACCATTTTTATTTAAACGGCCGAATCGTTCAGGAGCTTTCTTTTGTTGTGCTAATGTAAATAGCATACGGCCTGTACTAAACAAACCACCGTTACAAGAAGAAAGAGCAGCTGTTAAAACGACAAAGTTAATAATACCTGCTGCCTTTGCAATACCGATTTGCTCGAATGTTAATACGAATGGGCTTCCTTTCTCACCAAATTCGTTCCATGGATAAATTGCCATCATAACGAATAGAGCTCCAACGTAGAATAATAAGATTCTCCAAAATACGTTATCAATTGCTTTTGCAAGTGTTTTTTTCGGATTTTGAGCTTCACCAGCTGTAACCCCGATAAGTTCGACTCCTAAATAAGCGAATAATACCATCTGTAAGGAAAGTAGTAATCCAGAGAATCCATTTGGGAACCAGCCTCCGTGCTCCCAAAGATTTGAAATGCCAGTGGCAACGCCTCCGTTTCCAAATCCGAATAAAATAATCCCAGCACCGACTACTATCATACAGATAATTGTGACAATTTTAATGAGAGCAAACCAAAACTCAAGTTCTCCAAATACTTTTACAGATAAGAAGTTGAAAGCACTCATTAATAAAAGAGCTAGTAACGCCCAGATCCAACGCGGGATATCTGGGAACCAGTACTGCATGTAAATTCCTGCCGCTGTAATTTCCGCCATACAAGTAACAACCCATAAAAACCAATAATTCCAGCCTGTAATATACCCGGCTAGTGGGCTGATGTAATCATTTGCATATTTACTAAAAGAGCCAGCAACCGGTTGTTCAATTGCCATTTCTCCGAGTGCACGCATAATGAAAAAAATAACGAGTCCGGCAATCATGTAACCTAGTAAAATGGATGGTCCAGCTAGTTTAATAGCGGAAGCTGATCCTAAAAATAGTCCAACGCCAATTGCTGAACCGAGAGACATTAAAGTAATATGGCGCTGTTTTAAACCGCGGTTTAAAGTTTCAGATTTGTTTGTTTGCTGCATAAGAAGAATACCCCCTGTAGAGTGAACGATATTTGAATGCGTTTACTAAATATTTAACTATTTCAAATTATAAAACATTTCTATCTGTTATGCTACAAAAATAATCATAATACACTGTACTACATCTGAGTTTGTCAGACTTAAACTTAAAATTCTAACTATTAGAGAATATATTGACTCTTCTTTTTATTGATTGTTAAGATTAAGTATTACATTTTCTCACATACTAATAAGAAAAGAATGTGTGATAATAATTCAGGTGTAGGAAGGGTACATAAGTATGTTTCAATTACAAAAGTATAACACTTCTGTGAAGCAAGAAATTTTGGCTGGCATCACAACTTTTTTTACATTTGCGTATATTCTTGTCATCAATCCGAAAATATTATCTGATGCAGGTGTACCATTTGATCAAGCATTTACGGCAACTATTATTGCGACAGTTGTTGGAACGCTATGTATGGCGTTTTTAGCTAACTATCCAATTGTTATTGCTCCAGCTATGGGAATGAATGCGTATTTTGCTTATTCTGTTGTTCAACAGGCAGAGGGGATTACATATGTCATTGCGTTTTCGGCAGTATTTGTAACAGGTATCATTTTTCTTTTATTATCGTTCACTTCATTTAGGCAAAAGCTAATTGTCGCAATTCCTGACAGTTTAAAACATGCGATTGCAGGTGGAATTGGGTTATTTATTGCTTTTATTGGATTACGTCTATCTGGAATTATCGTTGATCATCCATCTAACTTAGTTACGATTGGTGACTTCCATTCTCCAGCCGTTATTTTAACTCTAATTGGTTTAATATTAGCGGCGGTATTAATGGTATTACGTGTTAGTGGAGCATTGTTTATTAGTATGATTGTGACAGGGATTATTGCTTTCTTTACAGGGCAATTAAAGTTTGAAAATAACATTGTCGCAATGCCACATTTGCCAGAAGGCATCATTGTTTCAAACCCTATCAATGCATTTTCGGATGTAATTCAATACGGGTTATATGGAGTTATTTTTTCATTCTTACTTGTACTTTTATTTGATACAACAGGTGCTTTACTCGGTTTAATTAAACAAGCAGGTTTAAATACAGATAACACCGAAAAGCGCTTTGGTAAGGCGTTCATTGCGGATGCAATTGGCGGGACGACAGGTTCTATCTTTGGGACAAGCCCGACAGCAGCGACAATTGAATCGTCAGCAGGAATTGCTGCAGGTGGTAAAACTGGATTGACAGGTATTGTAGTCGTTTGTTTAACGATTATAACGGCATTCTTTAGCCCTGTTATTGCCTCTTTATCAAGTGTAGCAGCTATTACAGCTCCTTCTTTAATTATAGTAGGTAGTTTAATGGCACAAAGCATTCGTGATATTAATTGGAATGAATTCGAAGATGCATTACCGGCATTTTTAATTTTCGTTGGTATTCCGTTAACATCTAGTATTGCGAATGGAATTGCAATCGGATTTTTAGTGTATCCAATTTTAAAAATTGCGAAGGGAAAAGGGATGGAAGTACATCCGTTACTATACTTATTTACAATTTTATTTGGATGTCATTTATTCTTATAATATAGATATAGAAAGGGGGCTTCTCATGAGAGGCCCCTTTTTGTGTATAATAAAGTGAAACTATAAACGGTGGGGCTTTTGTTCATTCCCACTGCTTATCAGCCCTTACCAATCGGGTGTTTTACTATCCGTTAATGTAGGGTAAGGTGAAAATTAAATCAGTTATGTAAAATATAAATTACTTAATGGAATATATATGTTACAATAAAGGTAGAGGAGGAACATGAATGGCTGTAAGTAAAATAAAAGTCGCGCGTGTTCAGTTAGATTTAACACAGCAACAATTAGCAGAAAAAGTAGGCGTTACAAGGCAAACGATTAGTTTAATTGAGAAGGGGAAATACAATCCGTCTTTAGATTTATGTTTGAAAATTTGTTATGCAGTAGATAAAACATTGAATGATTTGTTCTGGGAGAAAAAGGAGTGATAGGGTGAAAATCGTGAAAGATGAACGTTTAATGATTGAGGGGTTAAAACATATTAGACTAGCTTTCATCTTACAAAATATCGTCATACTAGGTATTGTTTTTTATCGCTATGTTTTGCAAGGTGCAGGATATGAAAGTGTTTCAGATTTATTAATGGTATTTATGGGCGGGATAGTAGTTATTAACTTTTTAAACTTAAAAAATTCGGTGGAAGTGTATGAACATACAGGGGGAGTATCGCGTAGTTATTTTATGAAGCTATTATTAATTCCAGTAGGTATTGTTATTGGAATTTTAGCTATTTGTATCGTGGCAACACCTGATATTTCGATAAAGGAAATTAGTTTGACAGCACTTATTATGTTTGCTTGTTTTTTAGTTCCTAGTTTGTTTATATACATATATATGAAAAAGATAAAAAGTGAAGATTGAAATATAAGAAAGGCTTTCCCATATTAGGAAAAGCCTTTCTTATATTTCTTTATACATTACTTTATGTAGTCCAAGTGTATCAATTTCAAAGATTTCACCATGCTCATGGAAACCTAATCGTTTGTAATAGTCTGTTACAGTGATTCGGCCATTACACCATAAAGTACTTGCACCACTTTCTTGGAGGATTTGTTCGGCTTTACGGATTAAAGAAGTGCCAGCACGCTGGTTTCGGAAGTTAGGTAATGTTGCCATTCCTCGTAGGCGATAATGGATACCAGTTTGTAAGTCTGGGTATAGTTCTTTTGAAAAGGAAGCGATACTAATAAGTTTATCGTTTAGAAATGCACCTAAGTGGAAGGAGTCTATTTCGTAGTCGGAAAGGTATTTACAATTTTTTAATGACTGATTAGGACGTAAAATTTTTTGGCGTAATAAGTATGTTTCAGATGCATCAATATGTTTCACTGTATTCATAATATCATCCTTTCTTATAGGCCCTTTTCTATAAGTTGTAAGAAGAAATATGCGGGTGCAATGAGAAGGCCTAGTATGCTAGCAGTTCCGAGAAGAAGCGAAAGTAAGAGACAAGTGTATTTGACTCCATTTGATTTTTTCCAGCCATAACTACAAATTTCAATGCTAACACCGATAAGAATAATGGCAATGAGTACTTCCGCTAATAATAAGAGAGCTAAAGTTACAATAGACATAATGTGATTCATCCCCATAATATATGATAGTAACATTTTACCATATGGAAATGAAAAAATGCCCCTCAATTATGTGAGGGGCATTTTCTATTCTAATATGCTTTTCATTGTATCAATATGTTCTTTTGAACCTGTTACAAGTAAAGTATCGCCATGCTGTAACTTCGTATCACCATGTGGAATTAATGCTTTATTACCACGGTAAATTTGAATAACAAGTACATCACCTAAAAACGGAAGGCGCCGTAGTGCTAAGCCGTTATATTTATTGCTTCGTAGTTCAACTTCACGTACCGTTTCATTTGCTGTTGTAATTAAGCGAACGAGACTTGGTTTATCAATAAGTGCACGTAATAAAATACGTGTAGAGTTAATAGTCGAGAATACAGCGATATGTTCTTGAGTCGCTTTTTCTTGTAGAAGTGGATCTTCTACACTTGCGATGACGTGTTCAACACCGAATTCTTTGGCGTGTTCTGCTAATGATAAGTTTTGTTCATCATCACTTGTCGCAACAACAACACGGTCTGCTTCGAAAGCTTTTTGTTCCATTAAAGATTGAATAGTAATCTCATCTAATTTTACAATAGGAAAGTCATGAGATTTCGCTTCATCATCATTTATTTTATTTTGACGCATCATATATAGTGTTACGTCATAATCTTCACGTTTTAAATCAAGTGATAACGGAAGGGTAATTCTGCTTGCGCCAATAATAGATACTCTAGGTTTTGGTGTTTCCACTTTTGGAAACATCTTGTTAAATAATATAGGTGCAAAAATACAAGTAATAACTGCACTTAAAATAAGAGATGCTGATAAACTTGGGCTAATGATGCCTAGCTTTTCACCGATTTGTGCAGCCGCAATAACTAAAGAAAGTGTTGATGTTAACAAAATAGCACTTCCGAGTACGATATTGTGTGGGTACCATTTTCGTAAGACGAGTGATGGTAACAGTTTTGAGATAAATAGTCCCACAATTAAAATTGGGATCATTAGCATGCTAGAAGGCTCTTTAAAAATAGACCATACTTCTAGATTTACACCAACCATTACGAAGAAAATAGGGATGAAGAAACCATATCCGATGGAATCAAGTTTTTCAACCATATCTTCATTTGGTGATAATAAAGATACGAGTACACCTGCTAAAAAGGCTCCTAAAATGTTTTCTGCCCCAACAGATTCAGATAATCCAACTAATATTAAGATGAGTGCGAAAACAGCTCGTGTATCAATTTGTACACTACCGGCTTTTAAGCTTTCTAGGTATGGAATATTTTTAAAGCGTCTTGCGACAAAGTAAATTACAATACCAGCACCGAATAGAAGAAGTAGAAGCCACATGCTTTGGCCACTTTCGGAATTTAATCCGACGAATACAGCGAGTAAAATCATTGTAACTAAGTCTGCGATAACAGCGACCAATAAAATGATTTGCCCGATTGCAGTCTTTCCTAAGTTATTTTCTTTTAATGTTGGTACGACAACACCTAAAGAAATAGTTGAAATAATTAAAGTCATGAACATTGCATTGTCTACAAATCCTAGCCATACGAATATTAATGATAGGGCATAAGATAATATGAAAATAAATAAGAAGATAATGCTTGCTGCTTGGAATGTGTTTGGTTCGTTTGTCGTATTCTTTTTCCCTTTTTGTTTAAAAATCGAAAAATCAATTTCTAACCCACTTAAAAACATTAGGAAGATAAATCCTAGTGTCGATAAGACTTGAAGCCACATATCTGGCTCAATGATGTTAAACCCACTTTTACCTACAAAGATTCCTGCAATAATTTCTGCAACAACGACAGGAAGTGCTTTTAATTTAAAGCGTTGTAACAAAAGGGGAACGAAAAACGCGATTGCAACGACAACCATAAGTGATAGAACAGAAGTATGATGTTCCATTGCGTTCTCTCCCTTCGAATAAATATAGTACCTATTTAGCCATATAATAGGAAGAAAATCAACGCATATGGATTCGATTTCATAAAGAAAGAGTTTTCTTAACATTTGTCATAATAAGTATATTTTTCATGATTCTGTTGTGAATTCCGTAATGTGGATGTAATAGGGGAGGGGCATAAAAAAAGACTGCTGAGGAATCTCAGCAGTCTTTTTCATGCAAATTACATTGAGAAGAAGATCCATACAGTTAAACCAACTGTTGCAGTTGCAACGAAGAAACTGTATATCATTGTAAGAATTTGAACTCTTCCTTCTCCTTCTTTTAAATGCATGAACATAATTAATTGTAACAACGCTTGCGCAACAGCCATTATGATAATAGTTGTTAAAATCGTTGAAAGTGGCAGGGTTGTATAAAGTGCCACGTATAAAGCTAGAAACGTTAGTGCAAGCGATAAAATAAATCCAAAAACGTGTGACCATGGGAATCCGCTATGTGCATGCCCATTTGCTTGATTGTTATTTTGACCCATTTACGCCACCATCCCGTTCAAGTAAACTAGTGTGTAAATAAAGACCCAAACAAGATCAAGGAAATGCCAGTATAAGCTGATAATAAATACTTTACGAGCTGTAACTGGTGTTAAACCTCGTTTTAAAATCTGGATAATAACACAAGTTGCCCAAATGATACCACCTGTTACGTGGGCACCATGCGTTCCAAGAAGAACGAAGAATGCAGATAGGAAAGCACTTGTTTGAATCGTTGCGCCTTCACCAACGTATAAAATGAATTCTTCAATCTCGAAGAATAGGAAGCCTGCACCTAAAAGTAAAGTTAGGATAAACCAAGCTAACATCCCTTTTTGATTGTGTTTACGCATTTCATGAATTGCGATACCACATGTGAAACTACTTGTTAAAAGTAGTAGTGTTTGAATTAAAAGCGTTTTAAGTTCAAACAGTTGCGCTGGTGTTGGGCCATCTGCCGTACGACCAGCAAGGACTAGATAAGAGGCGAAAAGTGTTGCGAACAGCATAATTTCAGCCCCAAGAAAAATCCAGAATCCTAGGATATTCAATCTGCTTTGCTCGGATTGATATTCCAAAGGTAAGCTTTTATCTAAAGCCGCCATGTCATTTCACCTCTCATGCTATATGTTCTGTTTCTTTAATTTCATCAACACTTACGTAGTAACCATCGTCATAATCGAATGAACGATAGATTAAGCAACTTAAAATACCAACTCCGCCGATTGCTGCAAGCCAGAACCAACTAAATACTAATGCAAAACCTGCAAGACCGAAGAATAAAGACGCAATAATAGGCACACCAGAGTTACTTGGCATGTGAATTGGTTTTATTTCTTCTGCAGCTGGTGTAACTGTTTCTCCGCGTTTTTTCATGAACCAGAAAGCATCAGCTTCTTTAATTTCAGGAAGTTTCGCGAAGTTGTAATGTTGTACAGGAGATTGAGTTGCCCATTCAAGTGTACGGCCGTCCCATGGATCTCCAGTTGTGTCACGCTCACCGTGACGTGCACTCCAAATTACGTTATAGCAAAGGATTAGGAAGCCAATACCCATCATTACAGCACCAACAGATGCGATTTGGTTTAGCCAGCCCCATCCAAGACTTTCAGAGTAAGTGTACATACGACGAGTCATACCGTCTAAACCTAAGAAGTACATTGGGAAGAAACAGATGTTAAATCCGCTCATAAAGATCCAGAATGTCCATTTACCTAGGCGTTCATTTAACATATGACCTGTCATTTTTGGATACCAGTATGTGAATCCAGCAAGCATAGCGAAGACTGTACCTGCGATTAATACGTAGTGGAAGTGAGCAATTAGGAAGTAGCTGTTATGGTATTGATAATCAGCTGCTGCCATTCCAAGCATAACCCCTGTAACTCCACCAACTACGAAGTTTGGAATAAATGCCAATGACCAAAGCATTGGAACTGTAAAACGAATACGTCCTTTATACAGTGTAAACAACCAGTTAAAGATCTTAACACCGGTTGGAATCGAAATCGCCATTGTCGAAATCGAGAAGAATGAGTTAACCGCTGGACCTGCACCCATAGTGAAGAAATGGTGAAGCCATACGACGAAACTTAGTAAAGAAATTGCAACCATCGAGTACACCATCGCACTGTAACCGAATAGACGTTTACGTGAGAATGTACTAATGATTTCAGAGAAAATACCGAATGCCGGTAAAATAACGATATATACTTCAGGGTGACCCCATACCCAGAATAGGTTGGCCCATAACATCGGCATACCGCCGCTCGCCATCGTAAAGAAGTGAGCATCGAATAGACGGTCAAATGTCATTAATGCAAGAGCAACTGTTAATACTGGGAAAGCGAAAATAATGATAACTGTTGTAATTAAGATTGACCAAGTAAACATTGGCATTCTCATTAACGTCATACCAGGTGTACGCATTTTTAAGATAGTAACAAGGAAGTTAATACCGGTCATTAGCGTACCGAGACCTGAAATCTGTAATGCAATTGCGTAGTAGTTATTTCCTACACCAGAAGTAAACTCTGTACCTGCCATTGGGAAGTAAGAAGTCCACCCAGCGTCTGGAGAACCACCGATTACGAAAGCGATGTTGAATAACATTGCTCCGACAAAGAATAACCAGAAACTTAAAGCATTTAAGAACGGATATGCAACGTCACGAGCACCGATTTGTAATGGTACTACAAGGTTCATTAATCCCATAACGAATGGCATTGCCATGAAAAGAATCATTACTGTACCATGTGTTGTAAAGATTCCGTTATAGTGTTCAGCGTTTAAATAAGTTGTTTCTGGGAATGTTAACTGTGCACGGATCATTAAACCATCCATACCACCACGGAATAACATTATAACCGCAGAAATAATATACATGGCTCCGATTTTTTTATGGTCAACAGTTGTCAACCATTCGTCCCAAAGCCACTTCCATTTTTTATACTTTGTTAGTACGAAAATGATTGCTAATGTCACAAGAACGATAGAAGCGTCTGCACCGTAAATTATCGGGTCACCTGTGACAAAGAATTCATCAAGCTTCACTGTGTTCACTCCAATCTGTTGGAATAATAGCTATTATTTTTTATTTTTGTAGTAGTTGTAATCACAATATTCAAGTGATTTTGGATCTACATAACTTAAGTGATGACTAGAGAATGTCATACGACCAACTACACCAGGTTTAACAATTTCGTTGTACTTATCTTCTGTTAGTTTAGGAGCAGTTTCTTGTACTTCTTTTACCCACTTGTCATACTTTTCTTTTGTTTTTGCTTCAACTTCGAACTCCATATGAGTGAATCCTTCACCAGAGAAGTTCGCACTACGGCCTAGGTAAGAACCAGGCTTATCAGCTTGTAAATATAAATCCATAATCATGCCATCCATAGTGTACTTCATACCACCAAGTTCTGGAACCCAGAATGCATTCATTGGACCTACAGAAGTAAGCTTAAATTGAATTGGTACACCAGCTGGGATGTTTAAATAGTTAACGGTTTCAATTTTTTCCTCCGGGTAACTAAATAACCATTTCCAGTTCGCAGATGTAACATAAATTTCAACTGGTTTAATATGTTTGGACTCTTGCGGAACCTCTTCCGAAGCATAAGTTGCCTTAACTGTTGGAATCGATAATGCGATAACGATAATAACAGGAATAACCGTCCAAATGATTTCTAATAATGTGTTACCGTGTTGATCAGGTGGCTCATAGTCCATATTCTCTGGTTTTTCACGATAACGAATCAAGATGACTGTAAACAAGATGAATACAATTGCGATAATTAATGACATAAGCAAGAATGACCAAACAATTAAATCATACTGTGCTTTTGCAACAGGTCCTTGCGGATTTAATACTGCGAGTTTTTTATCACAGCCACCGAGGAACAGAAGTAATGATAACGGAAGAAGTGAAGCCAACTTCCAAAACGTTTTCTTTAGTTGCACGATTGAAAATCTCCTTTCTCCTTGGATTGAAACTATGCCAATAAAACAATATAAACCTATTAATTTATAGAAGGCAATAGTTTTTGTCATATTGTTAAAAAATAGACACAAATGCACACTTTTTAAGGTGAATATCATTTGTAACTTGATAACATTGTAAACTATTTTCCAGATGAAAACGTGATTGTGGGAATTTTAAGATAAATAAAGTTATACCAACATATCCAAGAAATAGAAAAAAGCTATCTTATCATAAGAAAGATAGCTGAATATTTTATATATTTAGTTTATTTCCTGAATTATATTTATTTTCTGCTCAGATGTGACAACTTTGTTATATTTAACTTGGTATAAAATATAACAAATGATCATGAATGGAATCCCGCAATAAAGAGCAATTCTCTGATCTGGAATGAAAGCTAAACTAACAAATGTAATGAAATTGAGTGAGAAAGCTACAATTGGAACTATTGGATAAAGTGGTGTACGGTATTTTAAATCATTTATGTCGCCGCCGTTTTTCACGAAATTTCTACGGAAGAAAAACTGTGAAGCTGCAATCGACATCCAAACAACAACAGCAGCCATTGCTGCAATAGAAGTTAAAATTAAAAAGACAGTATCTGCTGCAAATATACTTGTTAATAAAGAAAGGCTTGCGAAGATTAGACTGAAAATTAACGCATTTAATGGTACACCTCTTTTAGTTAACTTCGTAAAAGCTGGACTAGCCATTCCTTGTTTTGCCATCGCCCAAAGCATACGAGAATTTGCGTATAGACCAGAGTTAGCTACGGATAATACAGCTGTAATAATAACAAAGTTCATAATGTCCGCTGCATAAGGGATACCAGCCACATCAAATACAAGTACAAATGGACTTTCAACTAGATTAGCCTCTTGCCACGGGAGTAAACCTACAACAACTGATATCGCTAGGACGAAAAAGAATAGAGTTCGCCAAATGGTATTTTTGATTGCTTTTGGAATTGTTTTTTCAGGATTTTCACTTTCTCCTGAAGCAATTCCGATTAATTCTGTTCCTTGGAATGAGTAATTAACTGTGATCATCGTAAGAAGAACAGCTAATGCACCGTTTGGAAATAGCCCGCCATTTTCAGTGAAATTGTGAAGCATTGGAGCTGGCTTTCCATTAAAATCGAGGAGACCGAACATAACCGCTCCTCCAAGAACGATAAAGATAACAATTGTTGCCACTTTTACGCTAGCGAACCAAAATTCAGCTTCTGCATATGCTTTTGCTGATAAAGCGTTCACAAGAAAGAGTACTATTGCAAAAGTAACACACCAAATCCAAGAAGAAACGTCTGGAAACCAACGTTTCATTAAAATGCTAACAGTCGTTAACTCTACTCCAACTGTAACAGCCCAATTTAACCAATACATCCAACCGACAACAAATCCAAAACCAGGTGAAATAAATTTGCTTGCGTAACTTTGGAAGGAACCCGCTTCTGGCATAGCTACTGACAATTCGCCAAGACATAACATTGTTAAATACATAACGAAACCACCGACTAAAAATGCGAGAATAGCTCCGCCTGGTCCTGCATTATGGACGATCTGCCCAGAACCCATAAATAATCCCGTTCCAATGACTCCACCAAGTGCGATCATGAATAGGTGTCTACTTTTCATTGTTCGTTTTAAATCTGTTTGTTCTACTTGTTGATTCATATGCCCTCACCCCGTTAGTTTCTTGTATGTGTTAACTGGTTTTCATTCTGAGTTTTAATCATTAGTGGGGGATGTGACACATACTCAGTTTATTTGTTGTGAAATGAATGGAGTATGTAAAAACGAACTATGACTAAATACTCTAAGAATGTTTATTAACAAGGTGATATCTTCACCATGTTAATAATTTTGATTTTAGCAAAATATTCTGAAAAAGTATATTGTTTTTTCTTTTTATTAAAAATAATTAGAATTTTAAAACGATATCGATGAATAATAATTCACCGAATCTTTCTAGCAAACTAGTAAGAAGAAAGGTACAATGATAGGAGGTATATCTGTAAAATAATAATTAATGGAGTTTTGTTTAAAATGAAAAAGTTAAAATATCTTTTTGTTTTTGGAATTATATTTGCTGCCGCGTTTTTTATAGGGAAAGATAAAATTATACAAAAGGCGCAAGTGTTCCGTTTAGAGTTTCTATCTGAAATGAAAGAAGCGGCTATGATTGAAAATGTTCCGTTTATAAAGCAGTTACCAGAATTACCTCGTGGATGTGAAGTTACAAGTTTGGCTATGTTGCTGCAATACAAAGGTATACAAGTAGATAAGATGCAACTTGCTAGCGAAATTCATCGTGTTCCATTTGAACAAAATGGTTTACGTGGAAATCCTTATGAGGGGTTCGTTGGAAATATTTATACTAAGGCAGAGCGAGGCTATGGTGTATATAATCAACCCATTTTTAATTTAGCAGAAAAATATGCTCCTGAAAAAGTAGTTAATTTAACAGGTAGAGACGTGCAAGATACATATAAAGTAGTTAGTTCCGGTTCGCCAGTATGGGTTATTATTAATACAACGTTTAAGCCACTAGCTGAGAGTAGTTTTGAAACATGGAATACAAGCTCTGGCGAAGTGAAAATTACATATTTTGAGCATAGTGTAGTAGTGGTTGGATACGATCAAAACTTTGTATATGTAAATGATCCTCTAAAAAACAATCCACGTTTCGCTGTTCCGCGAGCAGAGTTTGAGAAAGCTTGGGAGCAAATGGGGAAACAAGCAATTACTATTTTATAATAATGAAAAAGTCATCTTTTTGATGGCTTTTTATTTTTAAATTGCAGAGATAGAAAATTCGGAATATTCTTTTAAAAGTTAACAGTTCACGCTATAATAACATTTAACTTGGTGAAGAAGGGGAGAAGAGAAATGGATGTCGCAAAGGAACTTATTTTATTAAAGAATCAGTTGATTGAGTGGAGAAGGCATTTTCATAAGTATCCAGAGTTATCTTTTCAGGAGGAAAAAACATCTCAATTTGTATTCGACATACTTCGGAAAATCCCGTATTTAGAAGTTTCGCGACCTACTAAATATAGTGTAATGGCAAGGTTAATTGGTAAGCAGCCTGGTAAAACCATCGCGGTTCGTGCTGATATGGATGCTCTTCCTATTCACGAAGAAAATAAGTTTGATTTTATTTCTACATATCCAGGTGTGATGCATGCGTGTGGTCACGATGGTCACATGGCAATATTGCTTGGTGTAGTACATAAGTTGGTAGAGGAAAGAGAGAAAGTTAAAGGAGAGATTCGCTTTTTATTTCAACATGCAGAAGAAAACTTTCCGGGTGGTGCAGAAGAAATGGTCGCAGCGGGAGTGATGGAAGGTGTGGATTACATTATTGGTGCTCATCTTTGGGCGTCATTAGAGGTTGGGAAAATAGGTGTAATTTATGGTCCGGCGATGGCGGCACCGGACGTTTTTAAAATTATGATAGAGGGAAAAGGTGGGCATGCTGGAATTCCGCACGAAACAGTTGATAGTATCGCCATTGGTGCGCAAGTTGTTTCGCAAATCCAGCAAATTGTATCTCGCCTCACGAACCCGTTAGATTCTCTCGTAGTATCTGTTACGCAATTTCATTCTGGGACAACCCATAATGTTATACCGGAACAGGCGGAGATTGAGGGGACAGTGAGAAGTTTAAGGCATGAATTAAGAGAGGAAACAAAGAAGAAGCTTGAACGGATTGTCAAACATATTACAGAATCCTACGGTGCTAAGTATACATTTTCTTATGAGTATGGATATCGACCAGTTGTAAATGATTATGAAGTTACAGAGCTTATTGAACATACAGCATTACAGCTGTATGGAAGAGAAAGAGTTGTTCGTTTACAACCGACGATGGCAGGAGAAGATTTTTCGGCATTTTTACAAAAGGCACCAGGGACGTTCTTTTTTATAGGGGCAGGCAATGAAGAGAAGGGAATTATATATCCGCATCACCATCCTCGTTTTACAATTGACGAAGATGCATTACCAATTGGAATGGAAGTCTTTGTATCATCCATTATGAATTTTATAAGTAAAGGAGAATGAGATGAAGAAAATACACGTGCTAGCACTTATTCCAGTTCTTTGTTTAGTGATTGGACCAGTATTTGCAAATTCGGTCACTCCTTACGTACTTGGGATGCCATTTCTATTATTTTGGATATTATTATCAGTGCTCATTACGTCTCTTTGTATGGGGCTTGTGTACGTATTCGACCCTGCTAATAAGGGGGATGTGAAATGATAGCATTACTTATTATTATTTTATTCTTATTTTCAGCACTATTTTTAGGGATTCGAGCACAACGTGGAAAAGATATGAATTTAGAGCAATGGTCAGTTGGAGGAAGAGGGTTTGGAACTATTTTCGTTTTTCTCCTTATGGCAGGCGAAATTTATACGACATTCACATTTTTAGGAGGAAGTGGCTGGGCGTATAGTAAAGGAGCCCCTACTTTTTATATTTTAGGGTATGGTGCATTAGCTTATATTTTATCGTATTTCTTATTGCCTCCAATTTGGAAATATGCAAAAGAGCATAACCTCGTTTCGCAGTCCGATTTTTTTGCGAAAAAATATAGTAGTAAGACGCTTGGGATAATTGTTTCAATTATTGGTGTAATTTCTATCATCCCATATCTCGTTTTGCAGCTAAAGGGATTAGGGATCATCGTTTCGGAAGCATCTTATGGAAGAGTATCGCCAGTTATTGCGGTATGGATTGGTGCTATTGTTATAACTATATATGTAATGGTTTCAGGTATACATGGATCGGCTTGGACAGCTGCTTTGAAGGATATTATGATACTATTTATCGTTATGTTTTTAGGTATATATTTACCGTACCATTATTACGGAGGGTTTCAGCCGATGTTTGAAGCTGTAGAAGCAGCGAAACCAGGTTTTTTATTTTTACCTGAAGAAGGAATGAGTATTTCTTGGTTTGTTTCTACTATTATATTAACGGCTCTTGGTTTCTATATGTGGCCCCATACATTCGCCTCGGCCTTCTCTGCAAAAAATGAAAAAGTATTTAGGAAAAACGCGGCGATTATGCCTCTTTATTCTTTAGTGTTGCTTTTCGTATTCTTTGCAGGGTTTGCTGCTATCTTGCAAGTTCCAGGGTTAAAGGGAGCGGATGTAGATCTTTCATTATTCCGTCTGGCTCTTCAAACGTTTGATCCGTGGTTTATTGGTATTATTGGTAGTGCAGGAGTGTTAACGGCATTAGTTCCAGGTTCCATGCTTGTTATGGCGGCATCTACGTTGTTAGCAAAAAATATTTACCGAACAATGGTGCCATCTGCTTCAGATAGACAAGTTGCAAAAGTAGCTAAGTTATTTGTACCTGTTGTAACGCTT
This sequence comes from Bacillus cereus group sp. N8, assembly GCF_016483685.1. NCBI lineage: Bacteria > Bacillati > Bacillota > Bacilli > Caryophanales > Bacillaceae > Bacillus > Bacillus cereus group sp. N8. The sequence continues at coordinate 165,914 of NZ_JAEHBK010000009.1, forward strand.
GTTGCAGTATTGTTTACATTTAAAGGGGGAGAAACGATAGGGGCTCTTCTTTTAATGGGATACAGTATAGTTACGCAACTTTTCCCTGCGCTTGTATGTAGTTTGTTTCCTCGTCAAATTATTACGAAACAAGGTGCGATTGCGGGGATGGGGATTGGGTTGTTAATTGTCGCATATATCACCTTATCTGGTTCTACTATAGCTACGATGTTCCCGGGTGTCCCGCAGTATATGAAAGATTTGAATGTAGGTATAGTCGCGTTGTTAGTTAACATTATTGTGATGTTTGTAGTTAGTGGATTCACAAGAAATGTATCTGTAAAGACCGACAATATAATAGTAGAAAAGTAATTCGTGTGTTAGAGCTATCTTCGAAAAGAGATAGCTCTTTTTTTGTATATATTTTCTTCTATTAGCGGAATCTAACTAAAAACTTGTTGAAAAGGAAGTTAGGTGGGGAAATTGTTAGAGCTAAAAGGTAACTTGTTTGAAGTTATGAAGGAAATTAGAGATGAGTTAGGTTCACCTAATGATTTAACAATTAGAGAAGTTGCTCTTGCTGGTAGTTTTACACGCTGCGCTGTCATTTTTTTATGTGGGTTAACAGATAAGGATAATGTTTATAAATATGTAGTTCGTACGCTTCAATATGAAGAAATAGAAAAAGAAGCGGCTGTTGTTCAAACGTTATTGGATCGTTTTATTTCTATCGCAGAAGTCGGCATGAAGACAACGTTTCCGGATATTATAAATGCGATTCTAGCGGGAGACACAGTTATATTAATTGATAATATTCAAACGGCTATTGTTGTTAACAGTAGGGCTTGGGAGAAAAGAAGTCTAGAACCGCCAGTGACAGAAGATTTAATTCGTGGACCGAGGGTTGGATTAAATGAAGATGTTAATGTGAATAAAATGTTAATTCGCCGTGGTTTACGTGATCCGAAGTTACGGTTTCAATCTTATATTATGGGGGAGCGATCGCAGAAAGAAGTAACCCTAGTATATATAGAGGATATTATTAACCCTTACATCGTAAAAGAGCTAGATCGGCGTCTTCAATCAATAGTGACAGATGTCATTTTTGAGACAGGAACGATTGAGCAATTAATTCAAGATAATAATTTATCGCCGTTTCCGCAGTTTTTAAATACGGAAAGACCAGATAATATAGTGGCTGCATTGGCGAAAGGGAAAGCGGCCATTTTAGTAGATGGGTCACCATTTGCTCTTATAGCTCCACTAGTGTTTGTTGATATTTTTCAATCTGTAGAAGATCATTATGAGCGTTGGGTAATTGGAACGTTACTAAGAATTTTACGTATGGGATCAGGTATCGCTGCTGTTTTATTACCTGCCATGTACGTAGCGCTTGTATCGTATCATCAAGGGCTTATTCCATCTAAACTAGCCTATTCCATTGCGGGAGCGAGAGAAGGGGTGCCGTTTCCTGCTTATATTGAAACGTTAATGATGGCATTAACGATGGAATTAATACGAGAAGCCGGGATTAGGCTTCCGAAACCAATGGGACAAACAATTGGCATTGTAGGTGGTCTTGTAATTGGAGAAGCGGCAGTAAATGCAGGGATTGTAAATCCGTTTTTAGTAATTATTATTGCAGTTACTGCAATTGCTACATTCTCACTGCCTGTATATAGTATTACGATTACGTTTCGGATTTTACTTTTCGTCTTTGTGTTAGCGGCAACTGCTTTTGGGCTGTATGGAATTATTTTAGCTCTTATTGCACTTGCGATTCATATTACGAATTTGAAGAGTGTTGGTGTGCCATATACAACGCCTATTGCTCCTGCATTTTATAAAGATTGGAAAGAAGAACTTATTCGTATGCCAAAATCGATGTTGAAAGAGAGACCGGAATATTTACAAACGGAAGACTCTACATTACGTCCAAAGGAGCGAAAATAATTGAAACCATTTGAGTATGGGGATGAAGAAATTGGATCTCGGGAACTTGGTTTTGCGGTATCGTCAACAATTATCGGTATAGGTGCATTATCTATGCCTCGAGATATCGCTATGCAAACTTTATTTTCAGACGGTTGGATTATTTTGCTTTTGGGTGGATTGATATGTGCGGTTTTAGGTTGGTTTGTAACGAGGGTAGCTATTTTATTCCCAAAACAAAACTTTGTTCAATATACAAGTGCACATTTGACGAAACCTGTTGCATACACAATTAGTAGCATTTTAGTATTAACATTTGCTGCTTTGACCGCATATGAATCGCGAATGATTGCAATTATTTCACAAACATATTTATTTAGTGATACACCAATACAGCTACTCTCTTTCTTCTTCTTATTAGTTGTTATTTATGGAGTAGCGGGATCGAGAGCGGCTTTAGTAAGGTTAAATATTCTATTCTTACCTATCGTGTTCATTGCGATAGTGTTGCTTTCTTTATTGAATGTGAATTTAATGGAAATAAACAATTTACTACCGGCTTTTCAAACGAACGCAAGTCAATATGCTGTAGGAGTTAAAAATTCTATTTTCACATTTATCGGATTTGAGGTAGCTCTGTTTTATGCTGCGATGTTGAACGATAAGACAGCGAAAAAAGCACCAATGGCAGTTGCAAAAGCAGTGATGGTAAATGTGTTGTCATACATTTTAATTTATGTAACTTGTATTAGCGTTTTTACGTATATGACAACCCGTGGATTGACGTATCCAACAATTGAATTGGGTAAAGAAATTGAAATTGGTGGAGGTTTTTTAGAAAGATTTGATGCCATTTTTTTTACTACTTGGATTATTACTATTTATAACACTACAGCAATGTATTATGACGTCGCATCTTTATTATTTTGTGCTATGTTTCCGAAAGTGAAGAAACATATTTTCATTTTTGTAAGTGCCCCGATTATTTTTATGGTGAATATGATACCCAGTAATTTGAATACTTTGTCAAGTTATGGGACTTATTTAGCTTGGATAGATATGGGGTTTGTCGTGCTAGCACCTTTGTTAGTTTTTATTGTATATAAAATAAAAAGAAGGAATGGTAGAAATGAAACACCTTCTTAAAATTATAATGGTGATGGTTTTAGCTGGATCTATAAGTGGGTGCTCTGAGCTAGAAGAAATAGAAGAAAGAGGATTTGTAGTAGGCGCAGCTTACGATATTGTGAAGGCAAAGAAATCAAATCCAATTATGAAAGGGACGTATCAGATGGTACTTCCTAGTAAGTTAGCGCAACAAGGTGGCCAAGGCGGTGGAGATAGTGAAAATTATATTAATGTTAGTGCGAAAGCAGATAGTGTCTTTGAGCAAATACGAATTATTGCTAAAAAAGTTAGTCGCTCATTATTCTTTCCACATATACAAGTGATAATTTTTTCTAAAGATTTACTAGCGAATCCATATGTTTTACAAAATACGTTAGATGTATATATTCGTGATCACGAGATGAGAAGAAATATTCGTTTGTTCGTTTCTAAGAAAAATGCAGAAGCTATTTTAAAGCAGAGTGCCAAGCCTGAAAATTTGCCGGCGCAGTATATAGATATGTTAGCTGAACACCCACCGAAAAATGCCCAAATGATTGAGGCTGCAAGAATTGGTGAAGTACAGGAAAAGATGATTTCTAACCAAAGTTTCGTATTACCTATTCTCGAACTAACAAAGCAGGGGGTACAAATGAACGGGGCAGCGTTGTTTCGTGGAAAAGATAATAAGTGTGTAGGCAGTTTGAATGGAGAAGAAACATTAGGAATGAATTATGTAATAGGTAAAAAAATTGGAGGGTTCTATACTATCCGTAAACAAGGTCAGCTTGTTACATACGAAATTCATAAGATGCGCCGAAAGATTAAAGTATCTACGGAAAATGCTACAAAACCGAAGTTTGATATCCATTTATATTTGGAAGGGACCTTAGCAGAGTTGCATTTTAGTGATCATAAACAAATTATGAATGAAAAGCGATTAAAGAAAACCATTGCGGAGGAAATGGAGAAGCGTATCCAAAAATCGATTAAGCTTGTTCAAAAAAAATATAAGGTAGATGTATTAGCATTAGGAGAAGTATATAAGCGGCATAATTATAAAGAATGGAAGAAGATAGATAAGAATTGGGATCAAGGTGAAAATTATTTTAGTGATGCTGAGGTTACTGTTCATGTTCATCCGACAATTGAGCATTCAGGTTCAGCTTTACCAAAGAGAGTGAAATAAGGTGATTTAAGTTGTTTACTGGACTAGGAATTAGTTGCACGATATTAATGGCGGTTCTTCCAGGAGTTATATACTTTATCCATAAAAAAATTACGACGTATGGAGCGCAGCCATGGAAAGAAAAAAAGAAACCTGAATAATTTAAGGTTTCTTTCGCGCAAAGCATATGTGAAGGAGGATACCTTCTATGTATGCTTTGTTTTTATCCCACGTTAACGGGCAGTAAGAATCCTACCTAAAAAATTCGGTGAAAACAAGGTAGTTAGATAGGAAGTCAACTGCCCGTACACGCCCGATTGGTGAGGGCGTGTACTCAGTAGGAAAGAGCCCTCTACTGAGTAAATTTTCACTTTATACAAGCCCTAACCAATGTACTAATTGTGTAGAGAGGAATGTAACAACAATGGCGATAACGGTAGGGATTGCAAACGATAAGAATGTCCATTTTGCACTTTTGGTTTCTTTATATATGTTAACTAGTGTTGTACCGCACGGGAAATGAAGAAGTGAGAACAACATTGTATTTAACGCAGTTAACCAAGTCCAACCGTGTTCTAAGAATAGATTTTTAATTTGATTAAAATCATCTATTTCAGTTAAAGCACCAGTTGATAAGTAAGACATTAATAAAATAGGTATAACAATTTCATTAGCTGGTAGTCCAAGAATGAATGCAGCTAGAATAAAGCCGTCAAGCCCTAACATTTTAGCGAATGGATCTAGGAAGTTTACAAAATACATAAGTAAGCTTGTGTCACCGATGAAAATGTTAGCAAGTAACCAAGTTAATGCAGCCGCAGGGGCAGCTACAACGACAGCTCGTTTTAAAACATAAATAGATTTATCGAGTGTTGCACGTACAATTGTATTCCAAACTTTTGGCTTACGGTACGGTGGTAACTCAAGGGTGTAGTGAGTTGGCACACCTTTTAAAGCTGTTTTTGATAGTACCCAAGAAACAGTTAATGTCATAATAACACCAATTACAACCATCCCAACTACAACGCCAGCAGTAACTAATGTTTGCATACTACCTGTATAACCAGCAGCCATAAATAATGAAGCCATTAAAATTAACATAGGCCAACGACCATTACAAGGAACGAAGTTGTTTGTTAAGATTGCAAGCATACGTTCACGTGGTGATTCAATAATACGTGTTGACATAATAGCGGCTGCATTACAACCAAAGCCCATTGCCATTGTTAAAGATTGTTTGCCATGTGCACCGGAGCGTTTGAATAAGCGGTCCATATTAAATGCAACACGTGGTAAGTATCCGTAGTTTTCTAATAGTGCGAACATAGGGAAGAAGATTGCCATAGGTGGTAACATAACGCTAATAACAGCACCGATACCACGGAATAAACCAAGTATTAAAATGCCATGTAACCATTCAGGTGCATGCGCTGCTTGGAACCAAGATGTTAAATATCCTTCGGTCCATCCGAAGAATTCAGCAATCATATCAGACGGTACGTTAGCGCCTGCAATTGTAAGATAAAAAATGATAGATAAAATACCGAGCATAATTGGGAATCCCCAGATGGGAGATGTGAAAATTTTATCTAGCTTTTCGGAACGATACAATTTGTCTGTATTTGTATATTGAACGGATTCTTTACATATGCTTGCAGATGTTCGATAAATATCTCCGACAATATCATCTCGTATATCTTCTTTTGAGAGTGTTTGTGCATGTTGAATAATATAGTCTAATGGAAGAGCTTTACTGGCTGAGTGAGATTCCATTAATTACGACCTCCCTTACAAGTGGTTCATTATGGTGTTTTTGAAGTGTAGTTAAGAAATTTTTATCTCCATCTAATATACGTAACGCAATCCAACGTGCTGGATACGTATCACCGAACACTTTATAAATTTGTGGTTCTAATTCCTGAATCATACTTTCAATTTTTTCGCTGTAAGTAATTTTAATTGGTGTTGGAATGAGTTTTTTAGTTGCTACTTTAGCAATGACGCTTAGTAAATGTCCGATACCAACTCGGTTTCGGGCTGAAATTTTAACTACCGGTACACCAAGTGATTTTGCTAATTTCTTTTCGTCGATAACAATGCCTTTTTTCTCCGCTTCATCAATTAAGTTAATACAAATGACTACATCATTTGTCATTTCCATTACTTGGAGTGCTAAATTTAAATTTCTTTCCATGGCAGTTGCGTCTATAACAACTACAGTTACTTCGGGCTTTTCAAATATAATATAATCTCTTGCTACTTCCTCATCCGCAGAATTTGAATACAGTGAGTAGGTTCCAGGTAAATCTATTAATGTATATTTACTTCCGTTATGTTCATATTCCCCTTCAGCTTTTAAAACAGTTTTTCCCGTCCAGTTTCCAGTATGTTGTTTTAAGCCTGTTAAAGTATTAAATAATGTACTTTTCCCGGTATTCGGGTTGCCAGCTAAAGCAATGCGATGTTTGCTCATCTGAAATCATCTCCTATTAATACCCCGAAAATAAGGGAACTTTCTTCCTTACGTAGTGCAATAGTTGTGTTGCTTACTTGATAAGCGACCGGATCTCCAAGTGGGCTGCGTTGTAATACTTTAATCGTTGCCCCAGGGATAAATCCTAAGTCTAATAAACGTCGTTTCATAGTTCCTTCTAATTGTATCTTCTCGATTTGTACAAACTCTCCTGTTTTAAATTCAGAAAGTGGTTTTGTATTAGCCGATACCATAAAAGTTACCTCATCTCTATATTGTTAGTTTAAGTTTAAAAAGTTTCCTAAGGTAAACTTTTTGTTAGTAATATAGTAGACCACATTGGATGATGCTGTCAATTAGTACTTTAAAAATATTCAATTATTTTTAGAATTGTTCCAATTTATTTAGTTGTACTAAAAAATATTACTAAAATTCTTTTTAATGTAAATAAAGTAAGAGCGTAAAAGTTAAAAAAGATAGTGGAATTGTAAATGTAGTTTTAAGCTAAAGGGCAAAACGTAGAAATTTATTTACATTGGATTTACATTATTAAGATTAAATTTACAATACTTCGTGTTTAATGTGGAGTTTGTTGGCTTTTTTAACTATAAATGTTGGAATGTCTAGCTTTTACGGGATGTTATCTCTATTTACTTAAACTTAAAAATTGCTTAACACTCACATAATATTGTTGTCCTACAATGAATTTGTGTTCGAAAGAAAATGAATTCGAAAAGCGATAATCCAAATGGGGGTACAAGACATGGTTATGAAAAAGGGTATTAAATTTTCTTTAGCAGCTTTAGTTATGGCAGGTGCATTAGTTGGATGTGGAAAAGCAGAAAGTACGGATAAAGAGGCTGCTAAAGGAAGCGATAATGCAAAACAAGAATTATCAGGTACGATTGCAGCGGCTGGTTCTACAGCTCTTCTACCTCTTGCGGAGGAAGCTGGAAAGAAATTCATGGAGAAAAACTCGAAAGTTTCTATTCAAGTTCAAGGTGGCGGTAGTGGAACTGGGATTAACCAAGTAGCATCGGGTGCAGTACAAATTGGTAATTCAGATGTTCCGTCTGGAGATAAAATAAAAGATGCTGAAAAGGCGAAAGAATTAGTAGATAACAAGGTAGCGGGTATTGCATTCGCACTTGTCGTAAATAAAGATGTAAAAGTTGATAACCTAACAGTAAAACAAGTACAAGATATCTTCACTGGAAAAGTAACGAACTGGAAAGAGGTAGGCGGGAAAGATGAAAAAATCAACGTAATTAACCGTCCAGCTTCATCTGGTACACGTGCTACATTTGAAAAAACAGTTATGAAAGACGCAAAAATTAATGATGGAACTGGTACAACACAAGATTCTAACGGTGCAGTAGAGCAAGCAATCAATTCTACGCCAGGCTCAGTAAGTTATTTAGCAATGTCTTACATGGTTGGTGATAAAAAAGGTGCGCTACAAACAGTAAAAATTGATGGCGCTGAACCGAAAGTTGAAAATATTTCGTCTGGTAAATATCCATTCTGGTCTTACGAATACATGGTAACGAAAGGTGAAGCGAAAGAAGCAACAAAAGCTTACATTGATTATGTAAAAGGTAAAGACTTTGAAAAACAAGTAGAAGATATGGGTTACATTCCAATGTCTAAATTAAATAAGTAATCAAATTTATGGGGCTGGCTGCAAGGCCAGTCCTGTTCATTTCAATCTGTGAAGTGGGGTCTGTCCTGTGATGAAGGGGAAAAAACAAATAAATTACGTAAAGAGTGAATATATAGGAAGATCACTTGTTACGTTTTGTGGTATTTTAATTGTTTTAATTACATTAGCTATTATTGCGTTTATTTGCGGTAAAGGAATTCAATCTTTTACGCAAAGTGGTATCTCATTTACTGAGATGTTAACATCGACAAAATGGAATCCCAATGCTGACGAAGGAAGCTTCGGGGCTTTGATTTTTATTGTAGGTTCAACAGTGGTTTCGTTGGGTGCGGTTATTATTAGTGCGCCGATTGCTATAGCTCTTGCTATATTCATGAATTTAATTTCGCCGAAGTTTGGAAATAGAGTATTGAAGCCTGTATTAGAATTATTAGTTGGTATTCCTTCAGTTGTATACGGATTATTAGGGGTTACAATTTTAGTTCCGTTATTACGTGATTCGTTTGGGGGAGTAGGTTTTAGTTTAATTGCAGGTATTGTTGTACTAAGTATTATGATTTTACCTACTATTGCTAGTATCGCTTCTGATGCAATACGTTCTGTTCCGTTTGATTATTTAGAAGCTTCTTATGGACTAGGATCAACGAAATGGCAAGCGGTTAGCCGCGTAATTGTTCCTGCTGCTAAAAAAGGGATTTTAACAGGCATTGTTTTAGGTTTAGCGCGTGCTTTTGGTGAAGCGTTAGCGGTTCAAATGGTAATCGGAAATACGATTAAATTACCAGAAGGAATATATAGTCCGACAGCAACGTTAACAGGTATTTTGACAATGGATATGACAAATACATTGAACGGAACTGCTTGGAACAATGCGCTATGGACTTTAGCGATGATTTTACTTGTTATTTCATTCCTGTTTATTTTAGTAATTCGAGCGATTGGACAAAGAGGTGAGCGATAATAATGAATGCAAGAACGGTAAATAAAATTTGGACGGGTATCTTTTATGCAGTTGCGGCTTTAGTTGTAGCGCTGCTAGTGTTCTTAGTGTTTGAAATTTTACAAAAGGGATGGGGATTTTGGGATCCTAATTTCTTGTTTGGAGAACCAAGCAATACAAGAGCTGGTGGTGGAATTGGTCCGCAGTTATTCAATTCCTTCTACATGCTTGTTATAACGCTTGTTATATCTATTCCTCTTGGACTAGGTGCTGGAATATATTTAGCTGAGTATGCAAAACAAGGGCGTTTTTTAAGTTTTGTTCGTTTATGCATTGAGACAATGGCATCCTTACCTTCTATTGTTGTTGGGTTATTCGGTTTGTTAGTGTTCGTTACAATGACAGGTTGGGGATACACAGTAATGGGTGGTGCTCTTGCTTTAACTATTTTAAACTTACCAGGTTTAACACGTGTTTGTGAAAATGCGATTTCAGAAGTTCCTCCTAATGTAAAAGAGGCAAGCCTTGGATTAGGTGCAACGAAGTGGCAAACGATCGCTCGTATTATTATTCCTTCATCCTTACCACAAATTATTACAGGGATTATTTTAGCGGCGGGTCGTATATTCGGGGAAGCGGCAGCGTTAATTTACACAGCGGGTTTAACATCTCCAATTTTAAATTCAGCAGTGGAATTATCCAGTCCTTCGCACCCTTTAAATCCATTTAGACCAGCTGAAACGTTGGCGGTTCACATTTGGAAGTTAAATTCTGAAGGGGTTATCCCAGATGCAAAGTTAATTGCGACAAAATCAGCAGCTGTATTAATTATTATGGTACTACTATTCAATGTTATTTCACGCTTTATAGCATCTGTATTACACAAGCGTTTTACAGGAACGAAAAGAAAAAGTAAAACGACGAAGAAGGTAAAAGCGGCATAAGTTGAAGATGAAAACTCTCTGTTTATAAAACAGGGAGTTTTTTTACGGTCATTTTGTTGTTGGCAGGAAAAGAAGAAGGGTGGCTGAATAGGTAACTTGATATATGGAAATCCGGATAGAAATAGGGAGGGGATTTGAAAGTGTTTTTTTTTTTTTTTTTTAAAAAAAAAAAAAAAAAAAAAAAAAATAAAAAAAAAATTTTATAAAAAAAAAAAAAAAATAAAAAAAAAATAAATTTAATAAAAAAAAATAAAAAAATAATATTTATT
>NZ_JAEHBK010000090.1:0-3623 GCF_016483685.1 Bacillus cereus group sp. N8
TTTATATTGCTTTTATTATAAAATCAACTATAAAAATTCATTAAAATATAAAATGAATTACAAATATTATTAAACTATAAAAATGTATAAGATCTTTAATAAATTCTATTTCTCATTTTAAATATAAATCATATTCTGATATGATATATACATATCTAAAATACTAGCAAACAATAGTTATGGAGGTGTCCTTACATGACACAAGATTTATTGTTCATTACAAAACCTACTGTAACGACAAAAGAGGCAGCCGGCTTATTAGGAGTAACGGTACAAACAATTTTACAAAAAGAAAAAGATGGATTAATAGAATGTGTATATAAAGATAACTGGAAGCAATTCGGTAGTAAGATTTACTATTTAGAGGATATTGAACGTTTAAAAAATATTGAAGAGGTTGAAGGCTATAGCACAAAAGAAGCAGCTGAAATTCTCAATGTAGCACCATCCACAGTTTTTACATATATCAAATCTGGTAAATTACCTGCCTCAAAGATTGAAAAACGTGGAAAAGAAGTATATATCATTGATAAAGATGACCTTGAAACTTTTCAACTTACTTATGAAAAAACTACATCAAAAGAGCGAAAAGCATTCATTACTAAGATTCAAGAAGAAGATATATATTTATATCAATTATTAACACATCAACATACCGGTAAAACAGCTAGGGTAATAGAGATTAATGGCGCAGACGGCAAGATTCTTACAGAAGACGAAGAAATTTTCCCTCTATCCACTTATAAGGAACATGATTATTCCTTTGAGCCTTTTCATAAACAAGCGGTAATTACGAAACGAGGGTATTTATCTTTTTCATTTAAAAAACCTCAGCTATTTAATTCCATCACTTATAATCTATTAAATTTATTTTATAAAGAGCTAGGTGTCACAAATATGCGATTGAGTATTTCATCTGATACTATCAAATTAGAAATTAAACCTTTCGTATTACAAGTTGATCCATTGCAGTTTCAAGAGGAGATTAAATACTTACATTCTCATATGAAATCCGGCACGATCCTTCCACATGTAGAAGGTATTTACTTTAAAAGTAATGTAGATTCATTAACTTTTCATGCAGAACATGAATTTAAGCAAAAAATAGTGCAAATGGCAGCAAATGCAGGTATGGGACAGGAAGAATTCTTATTGCAAGCTGTAAAATCTTATATAAGAGATTTAGAACAACGATAAATATTTATTAAGAAGAAAAAGCGTAGGAATTTAATCTTTCTACGCTTTTTAAATTATTCAATTTAAATATTTATTTCCATGATATCACCACATGCACAAACAACTTAATAGAAATTTATATTATTCCTTCAAATAAATACAATCTGTGCAGCAAAATCATTTATACTAAATGAGCGTATATAGTCTAACATACTTAAAGGAGAATAGAACATGATAAAACATATACTCAGTTTCATTCTAGGAACAATTGTTATGTTATTTGGTTCCTTTTGCGTTATTCCCTACACTCTCGAAGCAATTGACAGTAATGTAAGATATATTACTCGTAACAAAAAATATTTTAGTAAGCTATATGACTATGACATTAACCTTTGGATGATTGCAATGGTTATATTTTGCATTTTTTCTGCGATTTCTGTTTTTATATTAAAGTTACCTAATTATAAGAAGAACAGAAGTACTCATATAAAAAAATATAGTCATACAAATCAGCGTAAAAAAGCAAAGAGAAGGCGTCGTAAATAATTGTTTTTTATAGGGGTACTCACATCCATCAACTTAAGAATTTAGAATTACCCAAAACGACAAAGAGTCCCAAATTAATTGGGCTCTTTTTACCTTTCTAAAATGTGAAATTTTGTATAAAAGTTTACATTCACTTCTTTAATCATTTATAGCTAATTTTGTAATAAATTTTTCAATATAGGTATAACTGTTATTTATGGTTTTGATATAAAAAATTAACAAAAAACAATATAATATAAATAAGATAGTAATCCCTTTTGTATTCTCCTTGTACTAAAGATAAGATTGTGTTCCCGATTTTATCTTTTTTCTTTGGAGATTTTTGATACAAAAAAGGAATCCTTATAATAAGGATTCTGCAACAGAAAATAACAAAATATAAATAATAAAAAGAATTACTTATATTATAGCTCATATAGCAATAATATAATATTGAGAAATATTTACATAAATTCAGTATGTATTACGTAGTGTAAGTAAAGCTAATTTCAAAATTTGATATACTAAAAGAAAAAATTAGGATGATAAGGCTATGCCAACAAAAGAATTTCAAGACACAATACAGCATTTTTCTTCTTTCTTATTAGATAAAGGAAGAAAACCTTCCACAATTAAACGATATGTTTATGATATTGAAGATTTTGGTCAGTGGTTGCAAAAATCAAAAAAGCTTCCCTTACGCAATATATGGACGACACTTAGTACCGAGGGTTATGAAGAGTATTTTAATGATTTAAAGAAGCAACGAAATTACTCTGATAAAACGATACATCGTGTTTATATTGTCCTAAGTAGACTTTATCAATATTTAGGCCAACCTAATCCATTAGAAGATATGAATCTCATGATTCAGCCTAATCGGGCGTTACGTGATGAAGACTTTATTTCTAAAGAGGAAGAAAAACGGCTAAAGTACATATTAACTTCATTAGAAGGATTAACAGAAAAACAACGCTCCGCTCGTCCAGTACTTATGGATCGTAACATTGTTATTGTGCATTTACTCATTAATAATGGTTTGTCCTTAAAAGAACTTGTAGGTTTACAGATGAAGCACGTTCATTTTGAAAAAAATACAATCTCAGTACCAGGAATAGTGGGTATAGAGAAGACGGTTCTTTTATCTGAAGATGATAAAAAGCGATTATGTAACTATTATATAACTATTCCTGAACCTGTTCGTCCAAAATATCATAGCAATGATCCACTATTCGTAGCATACGATTTTACTCGAAAAACTTATCATTGGTCATATGACAACGATGCTCCAAAAGCCTTAACAGAAATTGCTGTTCAAAAAATGATTCGACTTGAAGTTGAAAGAGCGAATTTACGAAAAGGAATTTCAGCACAACATCTACGGAATACCTTCATTTTACGGCTAATCGAAAATGAAGTTTTAGAGGGGCAAATTATAAAACAGGTAGGTTTTAAATCTAAACTTTCATTAAAAAGATATTATGATTACATCGATTAGACCTATTCATCTTAAAAGCCGATTATCCCTTAGCGTACAGGAAATCGGCTTTTTCTATGTGAGGAATCGTCTAACGTACGAAGTTCACATTTTATTGGTGCTAATTCTAATAGGGGTCACCTTATCATACCCATCAACCCAATATTTTGGAGTACCTCCAAAAAAATTCACCTCAGATACAACAAAAGAGCCTTACCTCTGTAGGCAAGACTCCACTAGTGTAGTTATCTAGTATTTACATAGCAAATAAGAAACATAAAACATATAATACCAAGTAGCAGAACCCTAATATTCCGCCTACAGCTAGTACCTGTTTAACCCAACTCTTGTATTTCAGATTACTGTCGATAATCGCTTGCACTCTTTCCATATCCGTTTCCTCCTATTAAGGAGAACCCTTAAAGACTCTCACCTCGCTATGATA
>NZ_JAEHBK010000091.1:0-3451 GCF_016483685.1 Bacillus cereus group sp. N8
TATAAGAGATAAATAGACATGAAAGCAAGAAACCTTATAAAAACAAGGATTCTATCAAAATAGTTGCTACCGATAATGAGACGTTATGTCAACCACACATGTATAGAATATACAATGTACTTTTTACATTCTTTAATTAAATTACATAATAAAGTGAGATAAAAAGGAATAGCAAAGAGGAATGAGGAAACTAAAGAAAACAAGTATGAATGAGATTATTTAGAGGTGATTAACTATGGAAATTATTAAAGAAGCATCTTCCTATTTTTCAATAGAAAAACTTTCTGAAGGTATATATGCTGCAATTGCTAAGAAAGGTGAAGGAGCAATGGGTAATGCAGGTTTCATTGATTTAGGAAATGGAGTCCTTATATTTGACACATTCACAACTCCTAAAGCCGCTAAGGATTTACGAAAAGTAGCAGAAGAAATTACTCAAAAAGAAATCAAATATGTTTTTAATAGCCATTATCATGGAGATCACACTTTTGGTAATCAAATTTTTGAAGATGTAATAATCATTTCAACTTCCATCACAAGGGACTTACATGCACAGAAAAACATTATTCAGGATTTAAATAAGGAACAAATAGACATGCAGCTATATCTGAATCAATTGGAACAAAAAATGATAACTGAAAGTGATCCAGTCTTACTTGCAAGTCTTGACAATCAGTTTAAGGAAATGTCAAAAGTAAACGAATCACTATCTGAATTACGAATTGTACTTCCAAATCTGACCTTTGAAGATAAGCTTGTCATTCATGGAACTTGCCGAACAGTTGAGTTATATTGTTATGGAGGTGGACATACTCCAAGTGATGCTTTTCTATACTTACCACAGGAAAGCATTGCATTTATGGGTGACCTAGTGTTAGAAAATTTACATCCTCCTATTTTTAGTTCCCAGCAATTTATTGATAATTTATCTAAAGTTGACGAAATGGATATTCAAAAAATAGTTCCTGGTCATGGTAATCTAGTAACAAAAGATCAAATTAAGATTATGTTGCAGTATTTGGAGCATCTGAACATAAAAGTAGCTTCTTCTCTAGAAAAGAGAGAAGCCTTAGACCAACTTTTATTAACCAATACTCCCAAAGCGTATGCTAACTGGTCGGGTGTCGATGGGTACAAGCGAAACCTTACTGTTATATACAATGAATATAAAGAAAAATAGCATTTGATGTATTGACTTCCAATAACGAAAATTATGTAAATATGAAACCCCTTCAGCAAGTAAATTGAAGGGGTTTTTTCTAGATACATTGAATATCGATAAGTGGTGTTATGTCGACTGTTGATATATATTTAAAATCCAGTAACCTTATATTTAGTATAATCTATAAAAATGTAGAAAGATTGTAAGTAATATGAGCTATTATGCAAGGGAAAATGGAATTTGTTTTTTTGTAGAGTAATGAATACATGATTCCCGTTACTGTTGCAGTAATAATAAATGGAATATCATAGTTATGAGCAATTCCAAATAGTAAACTAGATAGGATTAATCCAACTAGAAAAGAATATTTTGTTTCGAAAAACTTAATTATAATCCCACGATATATAATTTCTTCTTGAATTGGTCCTATTAATGCAATTGATAGGATAGCAATTATATTAATAGTGAGTGATTGCTCATCTAAATTTCCTATTCCTAAATGTTTATCTTGGATTTCAGCAGAATCAAAATATAAATTTGTTATTTTATCGATAAAAGTATCGATTATATATACTAATAAAATATATAGATATGTTTGATATGAATATAAAGGTTTGATATTGAATACAGATATAATTATTTTTTGAAAAGGTGTATATTTTAATATAAACAGAATCAATATAAATAAATAAAAAATATCAAATATAAAATTTTGTACAATTATAAGACTATCATTGTTAAATTTTTTTTGAATGAAATCTAATGAACTGGTCAATTTTAATGGAATACCTATAATTATTATTGCTATAAAGTTGACTAACAATGTTCCTAAAATAAATTCTTTCCAAGATATTTTAATCTGCTGTAATTTTGTCTCCATGCATGTTCTCCTGTCATTAATTTTTTCATTTATAATATTTTGTTTTATAAAGTTAATAGTATTAGATGGAAAAAGTATCAAGTATATTATCTTTCTTTTCTTTATGAATGACAATGTATTTTAAGGTAATTTGTGATCTTGGGATGGATTGAACATCAATGAGATGTGTTTTTTTGTTTATGGATTTTACACCTCTTTATTTACAGTGATTTGAATGTATACTTTTCTAGTCATTTTTGAGGAAAATGGGTAAGTTGCGATAAAGTCAATAAAATCAAGGGAAATGAAAGTAAACTAATATGTAAAAGTTTACATTCATTTTTTCTTGGAAATATTTTAATTTTTTTAAAAAAACTGAAAATTAAAATATTTAAATGTATAATAAAGTAAAGAAGATATTGAAGAAATAAATAGAGAAGAGGGAATATCGTATGACTAGTTTAAAAAATGTTCTTGAGCTTGATTTTGCATATCTTGAAACCTTTACTAGCCGAATAGAGAAATCATGGGGGTCTATATTTTGTAATGAAAGCAACCCATATTATTATGATGCAAATCATGCACATGTAAGTGTAGTAAGTTTAAATCCACAAATGATAGTAGATGAAGTAGTGCATTTCTATAAAACTAAAAATATAGTACCTAGATTTTATATATACAACTTAGATATGCAAGAAAAATTGATTTCTGAATTACAAATAAAGAATTTTGGATTTGAAGAATTAATAAGTCCAGTCCAATTATGGAACAAGAAATTAACTAAAAAAGATAAAAATGAAAAAGTTACTATTGAAAAAGTATCTGAGTTAAATTTTGAAGAAGCTTTAGATATTGAATGTAGTATAAAAGAGTTAGGGGGCGAAGTTAGAAAAAAAGCTTTTCAAGATGAATTCCAACATCCAGCATTCACTCACTATCTACTTAGATACAATGGAGTAGCATGTTCCATCGCTTGTATTTTTGAACATGAAAAACAAGCCCGAATGGAAAGTGTAGCTACAATTGAAAAGTTTAGAGGTAAAGGGTTAATAGGTGAACTTATTCACTTTATTCAAAGTGAAGTAATGAATAGAGGACTAGATAATCTTTGGGTGATCCCAATTAACGAAAAAGTAGAAAAAGTGTATGAAAAGTATGGATTTGAAACAGTAGAAAAAATTAAAACGGGACATGCGTTTTTAGAAGGAAAAAGTATTAAAGAAATTCACCAGGGATAGAAAAAATCAATTTATTTTGCTAAAAAAATATTTAGTTAACAAGTTTACTTTTGGTAATAACAAAAAAGTCCCTTCATAATGCTAAAGGGACTTCGCTCACACAAATGATCTGCACATCAATTCACTTTTGATATACAGATCATTTGTATGATAATTTTTATAAATAATTGCGGAATAATGAACTTACATTAC
>NZ_JAEHBK010000092.1:0-3436 GCF_016483685.1 Bacillus cereus group sp. N8
CATAATTTCAATAGCTTGTTTTGCAATCCATAAATGTGTACTTTTATCAGAATGATACGGAGCTTCTGCAGACCATCTTGCAGTAATAGGATCATTCTCAGTTAAATCAATTTGATCGAGATGAGCATAGCTAATTTGAGGAGATACTCCTAAAATAGTTAAAGTCACTCCAGCTATACATAGTGTTGATGCGAATTTTTTCATTTTTTTATTTCCTTTCTAAATATGAAGATTCTTATGCGAATCTTCATCATATTAACCTAATATCAACAGGTAAATATCTCTAATAAAAGTGCGGTTAGCAAAGGCTAACTGCTTAATATTTCTCTTAAAGGGATACAGCCACATCGATCAACTTAAAAGTTTTAAGTAGACACTAAACAATAATTTACTTTCTCTACCTCTAGTTATATATAAAATCGCGTCTTATTTAAACATATATTTTTATGCAATTTCGCATATACAAATATAGGGAATCGAATAACCTTCCATTTATTGTATTAATGAATGACCGTTGTCTTTAGATAATTAAAATTATGATATTTTAAAGAATTCAGACGTAAAATTCATGCAAAAAAGAGCACCGCTATCTGTAGACGGTAAACGTAAAGCAACTCCAAAATATATAATAAAAGTTGACTTTGGTTTGAATCTTGAGATAAGAAACAGACTTAATGGATTATATATGACTATTTTCTTTTTGGGAGGAGCCTTTGGTTCATGGATTGGAAGTTATACTTACTATAAATTTAATTGCGAAGTAACTTTGCTCATACATAGCAAAAAGTGATCAAACTTTATTTTAAGCCTACATTAAAATGACTCAAAAACTCTTAGCGTGGGGTTTTTCCGAAATGCTGGCGATACCCCATCACCATCAAGCTAAGGGTATCATGACGGTATATGCGAGTGTATTTTTTGGGAATTTCTACGACTACACTAAAAATGTGCATAACAAATAAACCTACCAAAAGGTGTTTTGAAAAATATTATGCGACTTTGAAACTCTTTAACAACGTACACTCAAACATAACGCCGAGGATATCAAAGACTGTTTTCTTTTCGTAACGATGAGATTTCCGTCCGTTTTTCTCTAAAAGGTTGAACAGACGTAGGAAAATCTTTGATAATTCTTGGGTGCCCCTTTGTAATCCTTGGTAAAACAATAGATAATAATTCTTTATCATATAAATGGATTTGTATTCACTTAACTCTTTCTTTTTCTTATCCAAGAGTAACTGACGCATTTTAAACATAGTAGATGTACAGAGTAAAATGCTAATAAGTTGCCCATATAAATGGCATTCTAAGCGTTCCTTCTTAATTTCTTTGCACTTGTGAATTTGAAAGAAAGATTTCCATGTTTTGAACAAAATTTCAATTTGCCAGCGTAATGAATATAAATCATGGATATGTTTCGTTGGAACATTTTCTGCAGAAAGATTTGTAATATACACGTTGATTCCACTCAACCGTTTACTTCGTTCTTTGTAGGTAATACCTTTCTTTTTTTCTTTTTTGGCTTGTTCCTTCAATCTTTTCTCTGTTTGTTCCTTTGTTAATCGATGAATAATAACACGCGCTGGTAATTTTTGATACTGTCCAATGTATGCTTCTGAAATTTCTAGTGTTTGACCAGGGGGCAATTGATTCATGAGTTCTTCCATATCTAATTGAATATAGAGTGTTCCTTTCTTCACGGTCCCGTTTCGAAAATACTCTGGCTCATCATTCTTACGATAGATTCGAGAATTTAATTTCAAACGTGATACATAGTAAGCTCCTTTATCATGGATCTTCTGTAAGTCATGTAAGTCAAAATAGCCTAAATCTCTTATATACAAGTCTTTTGGTTGAATGGTTTTCAGGCTTTTTGAACCAAAGGTTTTATCATTTTCTCTTCCTTCTCCTACATAAACGTACAGGAACTTCCCACTCAATAAGTCATACTCCAATTGAATTTTGACACCGGCCGTATGACTACTTCCACCTGAACCTTGATAATGTGAAGAAAACCTATCTGGAAGCTGAAATGTTGTAGAATCTAGAATTCGAATGCGCTTAAATATCGTGGTATATTGATGAATTATTTCTTGTGTTGAATGAATTCTTTGGGTTAGAAGGTTAGCTAGAACTTGTTCAAGAAACTTTACTGCGGAAGCATTAAATCGTTGATTAAGTCCTTCAGGACTGATAAGAACACCTGTAGATACTTCTAGACAGCTACATAATTGCGTGAGTGATGTACTTGCGACTTGTTGACTAAGCCATACACATAAAGCAACTAACTCCTGTGCTTGATATTTACTCTTTCGCTGAACAAATCCTTTTTCTTTGGCTAGGAGTTCTAGATTATGAGGTGACATATGTCGTTGTAATTCTTCAGCAATCGGTTGAAGTTCGTCAAGAATTGAAAGATTCATAAAGAAACGCCATCCTTTCCTATAATTCTACAGAAATCACTTCATTGTTGCTGTATAGGTAGTGTAAAATCTTAGCTTAATATCAATCTAACGTGATCCAAAATGGCGGACAACCTACATCAGATAAAATACCAAAATATACCTTTAAAATGATATAATAAAATATAGAATACTATACATGAAACTACAGGAGGCTATTAATGGATAAAATTTTTGAACATATGAAAACCAGGTTTATTTTAATGTGGGCTATTATCTCTTTTGCAATAATGATATTTATTTTGCCTTTATTATTCACAGAAATTCCTAAAGATGTAAAGTTGAATATTGCTCTTATTATTTCAATTTATGCTATTCCTATGTTTTGGATTGGTTTTAAATTTAAAAGATATAATATCTCGTTTAAAACTTACTTGTCAAAACCATCTTCCTTTTCTTTCAGAAAAATTTTTGCATCAGCAATTATGACTATGATTTTCGGGTTAGGTATGTTATTGCTAATCGTAATGGTATTCTCATTAATACCAAAGAGCACTTCGCTAGAGGATACAAACGAAATAATTAAAACACAAAGCATGTGGTTTGTTTTAATGAAAGCTATAACTCTTTCTTTCATTGCTCCTATCTGTGAAGAAATTTTGTTCAGAGGCTTTATTCTTAGTCGTTTTACATATAAATTCGGAATAAAAAAAGCAGTTATATTCTCTTCCATCTGCTTCGGTGTTTTGCATCTAAACAATGTATTTGGAACCACAATATTCGGGATTATTTCTTGTTTGATGTACTTAAAAACTAAAAGTTTATTCCCTTCTATAATAGCTCACATGGTAAATAATATAATTGTAGCTTCAAGAGATATCTTTTCTGCTTTAAAATCTACAACTACAAGCACATCTTCAGCACAACCTGAATTAACTATCATTCTTTTAATGTCTGTTGTGCTAATAACAATTGGATTAATGTGGATTATTCCTTTTATTAGAAGACATTCTGAACTATTAAGATATGATAGT
>NZ_JAEHBK010000093.1:0-3152 GCF_016483685.1 Bacillus cereus group sp. N8
TCTCATTAACATAAGAGAATAGTAACGTGCTTTCACCTTCAAGAATAGTCTAAATCCTTAAGTTGATGGATGTGTGGCAGTACCCCAAATATAAAAATACTAAGACTGTTTATTTTGCTGTAAAAATGTTTCTAAAATTCTCTTAACTGGTAGACTGGCATTTTTCAGTAAACTCTCTGCTTTATCCATTATTTTCTTGTTGGAAGCGATTATTTTTTTATATTCTTCATTGTTAAAAGAACGCAAAGAATCTATTACATATTCAGCTACTTCATCATTCTCCTTGAGTAAATCTAGTAATAAATTGAATCCATTCATTCCAGTATCTTCATCTATGCAATATACTAATCTAATTTTATACTTATCATCTCTGTCTTTTAGACTTTGAACCAATTTCCCCCAATCAATGTCAGCAAATCCATTTATCAACTCTTGTACATACATAAATTCATGATCATAGAAGTAGTTATCTGAACTATTTTCAGATAATATTGTATCCACTTTTTCATACATTAATATTCCTCCCCTATTTGGTAAATCCACCTAGTAATAGCGCATTAATTTGGCCTATTAGATATCCACTAACCACATTATTTTTAAGTTTAACTATAAATAAGATTATGTGAATAAAAAATCTCTTTAGAAAATCTAAAGGGAATTTTTTAAGTTTCATCTTTATTTATTGTGATTTTTTGTTTTGATTTTGTTTTTTGGTCTTCCATTGCTTTTTGTCCTTCTGTTGATTTGGAATAAAGTTCAATTATAATCGTGCTACAAATGTTGATTTTACAATAGAAGAAACCCATCCATTTTGAAAAAAGATTAATCAAAATGAGTGGGTATAATTTTGTGGAGGAGTTATTTTTTATAAAAAAGTTTGATTATTTCTATAATCCATATGTCACTAAAACCCCTGTTGATCAAAGAAGAATGGAACTATCTCCACCATTCTTTAACAGTAATTTTATGTGATTTCTCATTTTTATCTATAATCTCTACAAGACAATCATATTTTTCTAGTTTAGCACCAGAAACACGAATGTACGGATTTTCTAAATTAAAACCTATGCTTGCTGTTGCAGAAAAAACATTGTCTAAGGGGATATTTTCACCTTTTAGAAGACGTTCGAAGTCTTTCAATAAATCATCTAAAGACTCCTTTATTACTGGAATTTCAAAAGCTTTGGGTTTAATACTTCTTCCTAAAATATCTATAACAATATTATCTATATTTTTCTTTTTAGCAATATTATATAAATGTTCAATAACATATCCGTTTTCTCTATAATTCATTAAGCTTAAATAGCTATGAACAGTATTATGTCCTATACTCTTTAATAATTTTAACCTAGCCATTTTAGCACCTCCTGTACTATTTTGTTTAAAATATATTATAAGTAACATTCTACAGTTATCCTGCTCCATTCGTTCAATAAAAAAGATGAAATGAAATCCCTTCTCCACTTAGCTAAGTTATTTCATCGCATCTTTTTTAGAAACGTCGCAACTTTATTCAGAACATCGCATCTTTCTTATAAACATCGTGACTTTATTATAAAACTACAACTGGAGGGCTTTCGTATTCATATAATTATCGTTATCGACAGTTATACAAAAAGATATATAGGGGTAGCACCCCTTGGTCATCAACCTAAGATTTTAAATTATCCCCATGCCCATCAACTTAAGAATTTTATAACACCCCAAAACAAAAAAATCGTACATTTTCACATGAAGATGTCAATTTTCTCGTTTTGGGGGCATCTGCATTTCTTAGCTTGATAGCGATGTGGCGATACCCCACAAATGAATCGAGTTTGATATAATAGAAGGAAAAGAACAAATGGAACAGATACGAAAACCTCTGGAAAATATAGAGAAACAAAGCCTAACTAAAAAAGTGAAACCTCTTCGACTGTTTCTAAAGGAAATCGCGATTGGAAATATCCCTCTAAAATGAAATTGTTACCTGTTAAAATACAAATTAAGTATTACAGCAACTATTTGGAATCTAATTGTAATTCAGCTTTGTCGTTTGTCAGTGTATTATCAGAATTACAATTTCCAGAGTAGATAGCTCTTGCTTCATCACACGAATCAGATTTTTCACATCCTATAAGCATTCCTAATGTTATAAACGATAATAAAATCTTTTTCATTATAATACACGCTCCATACTATTTAGAATGTTATGATGTTCTTAGACTAAGTAAAGTTTATAACATATATTCCCATAACAAAAAACATATGTATTGAATTTAAAAAACTGAGGAAGGTCAATTTTTGACCAATTTATATAATAGACTTCACCATACATGCCCGTCAACTTAAGAAGTGGGTTGTTCCCCGAACCGAAAACATTTTTTCGCTATGGGGAAACTTAAAATCTTAGCTTGATAGCAATGTGGTATTCTTTCTATTTTATGGTAGTAAAAAAGGTTCTGGTGCGAAAATGTTAGTTAGAAACATAGAGTAGCAATTCCTTCTTCATTTCTATCTTATGAAGCTAAGCCAAATAATTTATGAATAAATCACTTCTGGTTTTGGGCAGACTTATCCGGTAAAACAAGTTGCCCTTTTTTCATCATATGCATGGCTTCAACACCACTCAATATAGAGATTGCTGTTTTAAACGACTTTAATCCTAACATAGAACGAACTCGCCTTTTAATAAACCGGTGGTCTTCTTCCACTATATTATTGAGATATTTAACTTGCATTAGTTGTATGCCTTCAGGCATATATTTCTCTTCTCTTAACTCTTGAATTGCTACAGGATAGGCAGGGTTCTTATCTACTGTTATCACGCGAGGTTTAGAAACATACGAAAAAGCCAAGGCTTTCTTGGAAAAGCGCTTGGCTGCTTGTTTATCTCTTGATTTACTTAGATAAAAATCAATTGTATACCCTTCTGAATCGACTGCACGGTATTAGTACATCCATTGAGCTTTTACTTTGATATATGTTTCATCGACTTTCCATGAGTCATTTGTTGATTTAAGATGATGTCGTACTTTCTCTTCTAATTGAGATCCATATTGATGAACCCAGCGCATAATCGTTGTATGAGCAACAGATAAGCCCCGTTCCGCCATCATTTCCACCAAATCACGAAAGCTCAAGTTGTACCGTAGGTACCATCTTACTGTTTG
>NZ_JAEHBK010000094.1:0-3105 GCF_016483685.1 Bacillus cereus group sp. N8
AATCAACAGCACGATACAGGTACATCCATTGACCTTTTACTTTGATATATGTTTCATCGACTCTCCAAGAGTCATTTATTTGTTTGAGGTAACGTCGGATTCGTTTGTCCAATTCAGGACCATACTGATGAACCCAACGCATAATCGTTTTATGAGAAATGGATAAACCACGTTCCTCCATCATTTCCACCAAATCACGAAAACTTAGGTTATACCGTAGGTACCATCTTACCATTAATAAGATAATATCAGGCTAATAGTGCTTCCATTTGAACCAATTTTTCTTTTCCATACCGATCACACCCTTTTAGAGTAATAGTATCAGTATGTCCAAGTTTTAGAGATTACTTGTAATTACCTTGAAGTCTTTGCACCAGAACTTTCATTTGGATTGAATACAGAATTTAAACTTAATGAATTGGTGGATGTAGAATAAAAACGGGCTGACTCGAAAGAGCCAGCTTTAATTCACAGCAGGTAAATTGATATTTGTAAAGGTGTTATTCGAATTGATGAAGTTACGAATATGATTTTTATTTGTGTAATATTTTAAATTCAATGGTGCTGTTCCTGTATAAACAAATCCATTGTCTTTTAAAATTAACTCGTTTACTCCCGCTGCTGCTCCTGAAGCTAAGAGAGAAGCGAATGCTGGATTATTAATAGTAACTTTGCATTTCTCTACTACATAAGTTGTATATGGACGATTAGTATCAGATAAGAATAAATTATTTTTCGTATTAATCGAGATAGCACAGTCTTCCAGTGTAGTGTATGGTACTTGATTATCCACATTTGTAATACCAACTTCGCAAGTTGTATCTATAAGTTTTGATTTAGCAACTCTAATATTCATTGGACTCCCACTAAACAAATGATTTCTCAACTCGCAATTAAGAAGTTCTGACCTTGTGAACTCACAAACGTCTACAGTTTGAGTATTAGGATTTTCTGATCTGACTCGTAAATTTTCGAATCTACAGCTATCATATTCTTTAACTTTAAACGTCATCTCTCTTTGTGTTAAAACCGATTTAAAGGTACATTTGCTTATTTTGTTTGCTTTTATCCATGGTGTGGTAGTCGAATTTTCTGTAAAAACAATATAATTATTATCAAATGTGCAATTATCTCCCAATGCAACGAAATCAGGGTTTACGTATTGATTGTTAGATAAAGAAACCCTATACGAATCATTAGTTAAATTCATATTACCACCTGTGAAACTATTGTCTATAATATTCACAAACGCCGTACTAAAATTAGAAGTCATGAGTCCAATGTTATTTTGACAGTTGTATAAGAAATTATCCTTAATAGTTGCATGCATTAAAGAATAAAGATTAATCGCTAGGTAATCTATATTGTAAATGTGATTATGTTCTATTAAGACATCATAGCAACCAACTAAAATACCGTGATAACTGCCGTAAATTTCGTTATCTTTTATGGTACAGCTTGCTCCGTATGAATCTTCCATGTTTATTGAATAACGAGTTGGATTGTTGAAAATAGGTTTTCCATCCAAAAACCTAACCAATCCTTTTCCATTATCGCGGATTTTATTATTTATAACTTCGTTGTAATTCCCCCCTAAAGTTATACCACCCCTATGCCCATTAAAAACCTCGCATTTTTCAACAGTGTTATGGTGAGGGATACCACCAAACATAATTGTATATTGCAGATTCTTATTTACATTGTTTTCATTATAAAATTGAAGCCTAAATTTCATTGCGTTAACTGGGATTGAAATATCTGTATAGATTCTTCTTTTCTTCATAACCCCTATGAAATTGTTGTTATTATCGTAAAAGAAGATATCCAAGTCTTTACTATTTAAATTTGTTGTTCTAGCGTATCCTGCTCCAGCTATAAGAAAGGAAGTAATCTTTGGTGTTAAATCTTGAGGTATATTTAACATCTTTGTTGTGAGTGTATTCGTAGAGGTAATAGGTTGTCCAGTGTTGTAATCTAAGGCACTCAAAGTAAGACCTTGATCAAATTCTCCATAGTCAAATATCGAGTTTGAGCTAAATGAAATATTATCGCCCATATAATCGCGAACCTTACAATTTTTCACAGAACAATAATTTGAACTTTTTTGAAAGAGAATACCATACGTATTCTCCACTGCTACTTCTAAAGGATTAGAGAAACTTCTGTCGTCCCTACACCCAATTATAGTTCCACCAAATAAATTAGAATTGGTGACTTTACTAAATACGATACTATTCCCTTTGAAGTTGTAATAATCAGTAGTTGTTCTATTGTCAAATGGCGATTTTTTATTAGAATCGTATATAACTTTTAATGTCGATCCATTTAAATTAAAATCTAAATTGGAAACCATAACAATCTCACGTGGATAACATAGAGCGTAATTGCCTTTTGGAAGAATAACTTCAGAGTAATTATTAGATGCTGCATATTGTAGCGCATTGTTTATCCCCTGGATATTCTTATCAGCTTGTATATAATCTGCATCTACATAGGGTTTAGTAGGTAATCCTTCTTTTATGCCCCACTGATTTAATTCAATTAAATAATCCAATTATTATCACCTCTTAAATTTCTTAATATAGTATATTCATTGATAAAAGAAACCGTCCCCTAAAAGGAGACGGTTATAAAAATCATTTCACATATACATAGGCTTCGTTTTTTCATTTCCATATTTACAATCCTCCCCCTTTTCATCCATAATTTCAAAATGGAGAGAGATTAAGGACTGATTATTAATGCATATTCTAGAAAAATTAAACGAGGCCTTCACCTTAGAAGCTCAGGAATCATCACCGAGTAAAGTGGCTATTCAAGAATTAAAAAAATTCTCATCAATAAATATCCTTACATTTTTTATGCTTTTATTCCGTTTCAAACAATACGATAAATCTATGTTTATCTGATAACGTTTTTCTTCGATTTCACTCTTTGTTATTAATTCCTGGCTGTTTTTTAAAGCAACTTTATAACTGCAACGCCCAATGAAACAATTGATATTATCGTACCAATTGTCCTTGAACTACCCCCCACTTTCACTTCGTTTAGAAGAGGGGGATTCCTAAGTAAAGAGTTCTATCGAACTCTAATTTATTAGGCTAT
>NZ_JAEHBK010000095.1:0-3037 GCF_016483685.1 Bacillus cereus group sp. N8
ATAAGGTTTGCAATCATCCAAAGGTTAATATCATAGTCATATAGCTTACTAAAATACTTTTTGTCACGAGTAATATGACTTACGTTACTGTCAATTGCTTCGAGGGTGTAGGGAATAACGCAAAAGGAACCAATTAATATAACAATTGTTCCAAGAATGAAACTGAGTATATGTTTTATCAAGTTCTGTTCTCCTTTAATTATGTTACGTCAGTAAGCGTGATATCTTCTTTTTGTAAAACTTCCCAAAATGTGTATCTTTCTAATTCAGGAGTGGCACATATCATCAGTCGCAAATAACACATAATAGACAATTAATTTTATAAAAAATGTTGATAAAATGCACTCTTCTATTTTTGACACAATCAATAAAATAATTCATCTTTATATATTATTTTATTGATTGCATGGGGTGAAAAACATGCAAAGCAAAGAAGAAATAATAGCGTTTTCGTTAACGGCAGGATTAGTTATACCTGCTGTGGCATTATGTGATGTAGGTCATGAAGAGGAAAAAGGACAGGTTATTTCTGATTTACCATTTGAATATTAATAGAGTTTCCATAGACTCCTGGGTGCAAAGTGAATATGAAGTAGATTGGTATTATGTCAAGGGGATACTTATGTTTGACCCATCTGCTCCTTGTGATAATAATAGCCCTTGGTTGAAGATAGACGGTAGATGGTACTTATTCAACCCTGGTGGAAAGCTAGTTAGGAAAGAAGGTTGGGAACAGTCGTCTGCTAATGGGAAATGGATGTATTGGATTCCTGGAAATTATGGACTTGCAACAAATGAATCAAGGGTAATTGACGGGGTAACATATTACTTTGATAGTAATGGTTATATGAAATAAAAATGAAAGCATCCATTCGGGTGCTTTCATTTTTATTTTGTAGAAATTACACAATGAATGTGAAACTGAAAAAAATGGACATTTGATAAGGTTATAACATACATGTATATAGGAATGGCTATTTTAGGCGCTGCTGTGATCGGTTTATCGTCTTATTTGTTGTTAAGGGATGATAAGGGGTAACAAAACAAACGAACACAACGAACAAAAAACACCTGAGACTATAGCCCCAGGTAAGTTTGTACAATTTGTAGTATTAAACCAGAGATTTAATCCGCTAGTATCTAAACTAGTGGAATTCAATTCATTATTTTTTCCATTCTGTAAGCTTGACATCCCATAGCAATGCATCTGTATCAATAAATTTAATACTAAGTTCATTTGCTTTAGCCAACTCTATCTTAAAGGAACTTGTGGATGTAGATATGCTTTCTTCAGAAAATCGAATGGTTTGTACATCTTTTCCATCAATAGAAAAAATTATCTTACCGGAACGTTTACTCGCACTATCAGGGATACCGAGATATCCCGAAAGTTTTGCATACTTACCTTTTAGCAAGTATTTAAATTGCTGAGAATTTGTCCCTTTACTACTAAACATATTTAATTTAGGTTCAATTTTTTTATGAGCCACTTCAAAGCTGTTAACATTCGGTACATATCCAGTACTTTCTGTCAGTTGATTTAGCGCTATAACGGTTCCATTTTTGGAGGATTGTTGTTCCTTTTCTAATGATTTATTAATTTCACCTACAACTACAAGTACTCCTAATGTCAAGATAAATGCTATTACACCTGTAATAATAAAGTTTTTCAAAGTATTATTAGAGCGAAATCCTATTTTATAGGCACAAAATCCTATCGTAGCACCCATTGCATTCACAATTACATCATCAATGTCAAAACCACCAAGAAAAGTAACCATTTGTAGTACTTCTAGTATAAGAATAGAAATACAGAATGAAGTAATAAATCTAATAAAGCTACAACGATATAACATAGGAATTAATACCCCAAAAGGTATGAATGCTGTTAAATTTCCAAAATTAAAAAACCATAGATTAAAATCTTCTCTATCTACCATATTTGGCAAGCTCAAAGGAATACTACTCGGAATTAACTGGAATTCATATTCATGGTTAATATATTTTAATCCCAATCTATCGAAACCAAGGAACATAAAGTAGAGAATCAGAACGGAATATAGTCCTAATATTGCGAGGGTAATGTTACGATGTTTTCCTTTGATAATAAAACCTCCTATTACTAATAATTGTTCGTATTGATAATTTCACAAATTCTCATATTTTAAATATAACAATAAAACTATGTTGGCGTAAGTAGTAATTCGGTTCTGTTGCAAAGTTTTTAAAAGTAAGCTAATCCTTTTACGAAAAAAGGTCCTGTTGTCTCCAACAGAACCTTTCCTAAAATGGAAAAGAGTAACTCTTACCTTACTCTTCTGCTATATAATACACAAAAAACGTATAGCTGTGTATAACAATAATTCCTAATGTAAACATTTGAATAAAGTGTTTAAAAGTATTTTATCAGTATTGCTTTTGATCTTGGTTTAGTTATCACGATACTTCAAATGTTTCTTTCCATTTTAGTAACAGCAATTATTGTTATCGTGATTAGCATAACAGCAAGTTATAAGCTTATTAATACTGAGCCTGCTGAGGCACTAAGAAAGTAAAAAATTCATTAGGGGTACCGCTACATGCCCATCGAGCTAAAATTTTGAAATATACCAAAAGTGAAAATTTTATATCTCTACAGTTATTTATGGGGAATTCAGCTCGTTTTTTTGTTTTTGTGATGATTTATTACTTGTATGGGGCTTATAAGGGACTATTCAGTGTGGATCGGGAAAATTTAACTACCATATAAAGTGATAAAGTGATAAAGTGTTAGTTGCTGTGCATGTTATTATAAAAAAGAGAGCCTTCCCAAATGATGTTTGTAATAGTTTAGCTTATACGATTTTAGGAAATTAATAGCATTTTATACCGCTATTATTTACCTAATTTCCAAGAAATAGAGGTGATTGTAGGTGACTAAACCTTTTAAAAAAAATAGTCGTTATATGGTTGGATTAGACAGTCTAAGGGGCCTAGCTATACTAGGTGTTATTTTGTATCATATTAATTTTAATTGGATGCCTGGAGGATTTTTAGG
>NZ_JAEHBK010000096.1:0-2797 GCF_016483685.1 Bacillus cereus group sp. N8
CACAGAAACAGACATAAAAAACGCCATCCTTTCCTATGATTCTACAGAAAGAATAGCGTATTTTTTCATTTTAGGGGATACTTCAAAATCTCAGATTGATAGGTATATAGCATTTCTGTTAAGTCAATTACAGGAACCAAAATTAATTACTTATTTTTCATTTCCACTAAAATTTTTGATATTGCTATCCATAAATTTATAAACATTAAAGTTCCGAAAATATCAGCAACAACTACATAATGTCCTATAAATAGGTTTTCAAAGTGAAATAATGGAGTGTTATAAATGGCTATTAATAAAGATATAATCATCGAAAACAGAAAAAATTTTTTCTTAGTTATCATATAACTGCAAAACAAGAACGTATAATAAGCCCAAAATTGTGCAGCATACCAGGCATGAGATAGCCGAATACCTGCTTTTGTATGCAGAGTTGTTAAAACCAGTACGAATAATACAAGTAATGCAATTAATGGAGCAAATTTAACGAATTGTAAAAGGTTTAAATAGCGCTTGTTTGAACTTGGATGGTTTACTCCATACTTAAATACCCATTTCTTTATATAATGAATAAAAAATATAAAACCCACATTAATAATTAACAAAAAAAACATCATTATTATTCCTTCTTTTCCAATGTATTAATCAACTAAAAAGTTAATTGATAGTTTATTTAAACTTATCTTTATTAAACTCTTTTTTTGGGTAATCTTCAAGTTTGTTTAAGTGGAATGGGCATTTTTTTCGAGTATTTGGGGGAGTGGCCATTGTCATCAACCTAAGAAAACAGGTCACCCCAAAAACGATAAATAAGCTTTTTCGTTACAAGAAAGCCTAAAAATTTCGTTCTGGGGGTGTCAATTTTATCGTTTTGGGATATTTGCTTTTCTTAGCTCCATGGTGATGTATGGTGACCCCATATAGAAGGTTTCTTCATTATGTACGAAGTTGATTTTTAATTTTTAGAATATTAATATTGTTTAGAATCTGTATATGTATTATTATAAATAATGGTATATTAGTAAATTTTTGATACAGATTCTATTCAATCTCTAAAAATATGATTCTTGGAGGCGTTGTTGTGCGTAAAAAATGGAAAATCGGGCTAATGAGTACGCTTCTTGCCTGTACTACCTTCACATCTGTAGCATTCGCGGCAGAAAAACCAGTCGATCAACCCAAATGGGAGGAATGGTTAAACAGTCATGCAAAAAAATTAAATGAACCAACTTCCCAAACAACAGAAGATTTATCATTTCTTAAAGAGACTGTACAGGACAAGCGTATTGTTGTACTTGGTGAAAGTACGCATGGTGCAAAGGAAATGAATCAATCCAAAATACGTATGATTAAGTACTTACATGAGGAAATGGGATATGATGTGATTGCATTTGAAACAGGGCTTGGGGAAGCAGCAGCTGTTCAGCAAAATTTTGATCACTTAACCGCTACGGAAGCGATGAAACAATCTTTATACCCTGTATGGCAAACTGAGGAACTTGAACAATTATTTACCTATATGAAAGAACAAAAAGAAAAAGGAAAGCCACTCACATTAGCTGGTTTTGATATGAATTTGTTTTATAATTCTTCATTCCGCTCCTATGCAAAAGAATGGTTGCAAAAATTAAATCCTGAAGTCGCATCTGAATTTGATACAGCAGTGTCAGAGTTAATTGAACTAGATAGGTATTACAGTAAATATGAAGGTACGTATCCTTATGATCGATTTAAAGCAGAAATACAGCCCGTAATTAACAAGTTTGAAAAGGTTAGAACATTTATTCAGAATCATAAATCTGAATTGACTCAAGTTGCACCTCATGCTGCGTATGATGTGAATTTCCTTGAGAAAGCAATCAGTATACGGATTGATGCGATTAAAACGCATTTAGATGCAGATATGAAAGTCAGAGGTGGCATCCCCTCACCTAACCTGACAGACTATTCTTTTTACATCCGAGATCGAAAAATGGCACAAAACTTCGCATGGCTCACTGAAATGCAGTATAAAAACAAAAAAATCATTGTGTGGGGACATAATTATCATATTCGAAAACAAAATTCGAAAATGATATTAGACTGGACGAAGGCGCAACAATACAATTATGTTGGCCCAAATATGATGGATTATCTTCCGCAGCGCATTAAAGACCAAATGTACACGATTGGTGTATTTGCGTATAGTGGAAGCAGTTGGGATGATGTCAATGAAGATGTTATTCCTGTACATAATGAACATGAAGAACAAAGCGTTGAAAAAATCATCAGCACGGTGGGAAGTCCCCATGTTTTTGTTAACCTAAGGGGAGAAAGTAACCGACCAGAAACTTCATGGATGTTTACTCCTACTGCAGCAAGTTATTGGGGGAAAAAAGAAAGAGAAGAAATCATGATTCCCACAGAACAATATGATGGCATTCTTTGGTTAGAAAAGACATCGCCTTCTGTACTGAAATAAATACAAGAGCATCCTTACAATATAAGGATGCTCTTTTTCTTGTCATGATTGTACGTAAACAACATTCGATTGGATTCATTCCCTATAGAAAATACTAACGATCAAACAATATATTCATTATAGGGGAGCGTCACACCGCCATCAAGCTAAAAAAATACAACTACTCCCAGAGCGAAATTTTGTGCTAACTTGTAACAAAAAAGCTCATTTTTTCATTTTGGGGTAATTCTGAATTCTTAAGTTGATGGGCATGTGGCGATACCCCACATCCATCAACTTAAGGATTTAGACTATTCTTGAAGGTGAAAGCACGTTACTATTCTCTTATGTTAATGA
>NZ_JAEHBK010000097.1:0-2644 GCF_016483685.1 Bacillus cereus group sp. N8
AAAGTTCTGTTACTAATGGAAGTACTCCACCTAAGAATGATAAAACTGCCATTGCGATTGTCATATTATTTCCTCCTTTGTTGTTGATGCTAAGATGTGATTTATCTTTATGCTTTTATTATAGTAAGCGCTTACATTTTTATCAATACATTCTTATATGCAATATTGCATATAGGGCAATATTATACATTTAGACAAAAATTAGACCCCAATTAGTCATTCTTTAATGGTACCATATCGAGGTGAGAGTCTTTAAGGGTTCTCCTTAATAGGAGGAAACGATGTGGAAAGAATGCAAGTGATTGATAGTAATCTGAAACTCAAGAGCTGGGTTAAACAGGTATTAGCTGTAGGCGGAATGTTAGGGTTCTGCTTCTTGGTGTTATATGCTTGGTGTTATATGTTTACAGTTTCTTAATTGTTATGTAAAAATATATAACTATACTAGTGGAGTCTTACCTACAGAGGTAAGGCTCTTTTGTTGTATCTGATGTGAATTTTTTTAGAGGTACTCCAAAATATTAGGTTGATGGGCATGTGGTGCTATTCCTATCCCTGAAAGTAAACTAATATACAGAAATTTACTTTCAGGGAAATAAATAAAATAACAAATTGCAAGTAGCGAATCCGCTGCTTTTTTATTTTGTAAAGAAGTTGTGGATTTAAAATAAAGTTACGACGTTTATAAAAAAGACGCGATGTTTTAAATAAAGTCACGATGTTTATAAAAAAGTTGTGATATTTTGTCTCTTTCAATTTAGGAATTCTAAGTGACCGGAATTACTTACACTTCGTTTTTCTTAGTGAACCAACAACGCAGATTAGTTACACATCAATAATTAAAATATCAAAACTTTAGGAAGAAGGGGGGATTATGATGAATAAAGAAATTCAAGAATTGTTTGATGATCTCAATTTATTTGCCAGACAAATTGCAAATGTAAGATTGTCAAAATTATCATTTGATGTATATGAATTTAGAGATGAATATGCAATGCAAGTAGACTTAACATTCGCCAGAAAAGGTCAATTTGATAATATTCAAGAGGCATTTTCTGCACTATTTAAAAAGGAATTGTTCGATGGAGAAGAATGGGATATTAGTGATGAGCCAGACCCTTCAGACGAACAATGGCTAACGGCACTAAAAGATGGTTGGATTAATACATACTATTCAAGAGTATGTATTAGCATAGAGTCAGTAAACAAAGATGACTTTATAAGTAGATTTAAAAGGGATTTAGCTGATGTGAATGCACCAGAACAAGTTATTAAAGAACTCTTAATTAGATTAAGTCATATTGAAACAATACAAGTACAAAAGGGGTATGTTTATGATTGTATATTCGGACAATCTGATAGCTATTATTTTTTGTATGAATGGGGAATATATGATTAAAATCATTATAACGACTAAGATTGTGACGAAACGTACTTAAAGTAACGGGGGCGTTGGTGAAATAACGGGTAACAAAACAATCAAACTTTTTTATAAAATTTTTATACTAATTAGCAAAAAAGGACTCCATTTTAACCAATCTTTTTTCAAAATGGAGTCTTTGGGTTTCGCGTAAAATCAAGGTGCATACAATATCTCTAATCAAACGTTAATTCAAACTTACATCTGTAAAAATCATTTTACAGAGTTTTTTGCTAATTATTTATTGTTTTACATAACAAATTGTTACTTGTTCGTCTATGTGGAATAGTTGTAATGTTTTACCATCGTAGTTTTCAATTTTATAAGATGTATAAACAGGATTCGGTATCTTCGTCTCTTGACCGTCTTTCTTTACTTTATCCATTACTAGTGTTAACTGCTTTGAAGCAAGGTCTACAGTATATGTTCCTGTTAAAATGTTATCTTCACTTGGATAAGAACCATTTACATATGTAACAAACGTCTTATCTCCTTTTAGTACTAAAGTAGTTTTTACCCCTTGTCCTAAATCAATAGCCCAGTTACCGATAATTTCGGTACCGTCTTTTAGATTGTTCTGTACGTTTTTATATTTACTAGAACTTGAATCTGGCGTATCAATTTGTCCTTTGAATATACCAGTTTTAGCTTGGCTATCATATGTCTTCACTTGATTGCCACTAGATAGGCTTGGTTTATCAGAAGAACTTGAAGAACCACTTGTTGTAGAAGTAGTTGAACCACCTTTTGCTTCTGCTTTTAACTTATTGAAAATAGGAGTCCAAATACGTTTTGCTTCATCTAATTTGTTGTTTGCTTTATCTACGATTACATCATCAGTATCTTTAGGCGTTTTTGAGTAGTCAAATAACTGTTCTATTTCCTTGAAAGTCTCTCTTAACTTTTGAACAGCTTTTACTATTTCTTTGTGGTCTTCCTTATATTTACCAGGTGCATCTATACGTTCTAGTTTATCAAATACTTTATCTAAGTCTTTAATACTATCTCTTACCTCAGCATTTGATTTACTACCTTTTTTCCAATCTCTTACAGAAGCATCATAATAATCTAATCGTCTTAATAAATCTTGTTCAATGTCTACCATAAGTTGTGGATAATCCTCAGGTAAAACCATAATCATCTTAACATCTTTACTTTCTTCTTTCGAGTTAGTTGATTTTTCCTTTGTTTCAGATGATTTACTTTCTGACTTAGCTGAACTTG
>NZ_JAEHBK010000098.1:0-2627 GCF_016483685.1 Bacillus cereus group sp. N8
GTCTCGTGGGCTCGGAGATGTGTATAAGAGACAGGTTTAATACAGAAGAATTTGTAGAATTCTTATAGAAAAGCATATATTTATATTCAAGATTAATTAACTATAATAAAATTAATTTTATGTTATAACTAACTATAATTCTTGAATATATGTAAATGGGATTTTCTTATCTTTTTTATTTATGTGATGAAGAAATTAGGCATAGGAAAATTAAACAAACGTTTGTTTAAAATATTTTAGTTATGAATCAATGTGTGAGATATGATGAGTTCCGTGTTCACTTGTCCGCTTAGTTAATTTCTCATTTATTATATAAATTTTATATAGCAAAGAAAAAAGCATCCTCTATGGATGCTTCCTCTAAAAAATTTATAACTACAAGTTCTTCTTAACTGTTTTTCTAAATAATTTTCTTTCATAGTGGCCCCTCATACCCATAACCGTATCCATACCCATAGTTGTGAGAAAAAAAGCTATTCATTAAAAATAATTGTTTAAGTGACCAGAGAAGATTAGGAAACCGAAACATACGAAATGGAATGTAATCACAATTGCAAGGATATGCATGAACGTATTGTTGGGCCAAAATTTATGCTTCTTGTTTTTTCGTTCGAAAATATCAAATAAAATAAACAGAACAATATGATATAGAGCATAAATAATATATTGGGCAATATCATGACCTGTAATGTGCCAAATTCCCATGATAAAAAAGTTTAAAAAGACACCAATATATGAAATCATATATCGATTTTTAATGAGCTTTTTCTTTGTTGCGAAAAAGACAAAGCGCATGTATACAAAATCGCGAAGCCAGAATGATAAACTCATATGCCAACGATTCCAGAAATCTTTAATATTACGACTGATAAACGGTTTATTAAAGTTTTCTGGTATTTTAATACCCATCATATAACTGACACCAATTACGAATGAGCTATAACCTGCGAAATCGAAGAATAGATAAAAACTATAGCTATACATGTAAATCATATTTGATAAAATCGTATCTTGGTGAGCGATTGTTGCACTCATAATATGTTGGTTTATTAAGTAAGCAAGTATAAATTTATACAGAAAACCTTGAAAAATACGGTTAATACCCTTGTATAGTAGATTTTGATATTCTTCAGCACTTGGTGGTTTTTGAATATCTTTTTGGAACCTGCGATACCGATCGATAGGTCCAGTCGAAATAGCAGGGAAGAACAAAATGAATTCCCAGAAATTAAAAAATGAGCATTCTTTAATTAAGCCATCACGAATTTCAAATACCATTTGTACTGCCCTGAATGTTACATAAGATATACCAGTAAAAACAATGAATTTTAATTCAGGTACAAATGGTGCAATTTTTGCCAAAATTAGTGGCAAAATCGACAAAATAATGGCCATGTAAAACATGAACGTATTATTATTTTGTTTTCTTAGTAGTAAATAGCCTTTAATAAGGACATATTGCCAAATAATAAATACTGCTAACATCATTGCTTGATTTGGTTTATCCGAGAAGATAATAGCAAGCATAATTAGCGTTAAGATAGCATTATATTTACGCAACATTTTACCTCTTAATCCAGCTACGATAGTAGGTATCAATAAAATCCCCACTATAGCAAAAAAATAAAATGATCCATATGCGATCATGCTGTAACCTCACTTTATAATGTTTTGCAATCCTTCATCCCATTTGGTGTCATGGAATAATGGATTGGCACATGACTTTGGAATTATATAGTTTAATAATCACTCATTGCATTTTTGGGGTCACAGATGCTAATGAATACTTTTTCTATAACCGCATATGCCGGAGCAATTTGTTCCTCTGAAGCCCCATGCATAACTTGTAACGCTAATCCATTCATCGAAGCCAACAAAGCCCTGGAAAACGCTTCTAAATCTGGGATTTCTACATTGGAAGTTTGCGCATATTCTTGAATTAGGTCTATCAGTTGGTTCTGTAGAACTCGAATTTCTTCCATAATTTTTGGTGACCAAGCCGCTGCTGCCAATAAACAAAAATACACTTTTCTCCATTCAGAACTTTTGAATTGGTGATGTACTACAAATATAAGTTTTTTCATTTTCTCTGAAAAATCTTGTATATTTGAGAGCTCCTTTTGAATTTCTTTAATTTGTTTTTGCATGACATAAGAGGTAGCGTTAACTAATAATCCCTCCTTTGTTGGAAAATAATAATGAATTAAACTTAAAGTAATTCCCGCTTTCGTAGCAATATCTCTTAATGTAATAGCGGTTGTACCTTTTTCAGCTAAGCATTCAAACGTAGCCACTAGTATTTGATCCCGAGTAGCTGTTTTTTTAGAATTAGACATTGTACTTCACCTTCTTATTTTTAGTTTGGTCAACCGACCAATAAATATAAATTTATACTACTCTATTAGAACGTTTTTTACAATATTGAGTACCATCCCCATGTCCACCAAGCTAAGGTTTTGAAGTACACCTTAAATGGAAATTCTCTTTCTCTACAGTTAGTTATTTTGAGAATTCAGCTCATTTTTTCTTTAAGTTGATGGACATGTGGCGGTACCCCACATCCATCAACTTAAGGATTTAGACTATTCTTGAAGGTGAAAGCACGTTACTATTCTCTTATGTTAATG
>NZ_JAEHBK010000099.1:0-2463 GCF_016483685.1 Bacillus cereus group sp. N8
TTCAAAGAACTACTTGGTCGCTCATTTGCGACTTCCTTATGTTAACATCTTCGTTAGTTAATGTCAACTAAGTTTTTCATTTCGTTTGCCGCGTTCTGCGTTATTTCATCGGCGACTTGTTCTATATTACACTTCATTTGTATAATCGTCAATATGTTTTTTGAAAAACTTTATATTTTATAGATTTCATTTACGTAATCAAAATATCTATTTACGTATTTCTTCTATAGTTATATACAAGCACCCCATAGAACTATCTATGGGGTGCTATTCCATCATAAAAACTATTGTTCTTCTGAAGGTACCGAACAACTTCCGTCAGTACAAGAAAAATCGCTTCCACCATCTGCTGAAAGTTCCTGTAACTTAGGTGCAGGATTCTCTTCTTCCCATACTTGCTGAAGTGCACCAACAAAAGTTTCAAGTGGTTGCGCACCTGAGATGGCATATTTTTGATTAACAATAAAATAGGGTACTCCCGTAATTCTATATTGCTGAGCAATCGCTTCATCAACTCTAACATCATTTGCATATGCACTTTTATTATTGATAATATTTAAAGCCTCTTGCTTATTTATCCCTGAATTTTCAGCAATCGTAGCGAGCGTTTCCACATCACTTAAATTTTGTGATTCAGTAAAATATGCGAAAAGAAGATTTTCTGTAATCTCTTTTTCCTTCCCTTGCTCCTTTGCAAACTTCGCCAGACGATGCGCATCAAAAGTGTTTGTCGGCTTCATCTCTTCAAAATTAAAATTCAAACCCATACTAGCTGCATGATTGCCTAGTTGTATATTATTACGATTAGCTTCTTCAATACTAATCCCATACTTCGATGCAAGCACTTCGTTAATACTCGTTCCAGAGTAAACAGGAGTATTCGGATCTAATTCAAAACTTTTAAACTCAACTTCAACATCATCCCTATGTGGGAATTGTTCTAAAGCCGTCTCTAATCTACGTTTCCCAATATAGCAAAACGGACATACAAAATCAGACCAAACTTCAATTTTCATATGAACACCTCATTAACATTTAGTTTTCAATCATTGTAGCACTGAGATTAAAGAATTCAAAAATTTTTGCTCTACCTCCTTCATATAGTACATACAAGAGTATACTTATAGCAGAATACCTAATTAGCAAAAAAAAACGATAATCAAAAGGATAAACTATTCCCCCTCCGATTATCGTATATAAACATGAAACAACTTTAATTATGCTGGAATATACTTCTCTACGAATTTCCATACAGTATTCCAATATTTATTTGAATCTATTTTCTCCGCTTCTCCATGTCCCGCACCTGGAACAATTAATTTCTCTTTTTCTACTTTTGCAGCACTATACACCTCATCTAACATTTCAAAAGGAACAAATGTATCGGCATCTCCATGAATGAACAGCATAGGTGTTTTACTTTTCGCAACTTGTTTTACAGCCGAAGCCTCTTCTAAATCGTATCCAGCCCTCAATTTAGTAACTGTATTGGCCGCATTCATAACAGGAAACTTCGGTAAGTGGAATAAATCTTTTAGTTGATACGTGAATTCATCAATAACAGTCGAGTATCCGCAATCTTCAATAATAACTTTAACATTAGGAGGTAAATCTTCTCCAGAAGTCATCATAACAGTTGCTCCACCCATAGAAATACCAAATAGAGCTATTTCAGCATTAGGATCTTTCTTTAAAATTTGTTGAATCCACAGCAAAACATCTTTGCGATCATGCCATCCCATACCGATATACCCCCCTTCACTATTCCCATGCCCACGAAGGTCTGGCGCTATGACATTATAGCCTTGTTCATAAAAGTTCCGGATATATTTCGTCATTGCTGATGCCCTGCCATCATATCCATGAACTACAAGTGCCCATTTATGACTAGATTGCTCATTCATATATTCATAACCTGTTAAATTTAGCTTATCAAAAGAGCGTATAGTTAATGTATTAGGTTTATATTTTGATACAAAGTTCGCATTCTTGTCTTCATTCGTAGCCAATGCACCTCCCGATGCATTCACCGTTTCCGTTAAGTGAGGATTATCCTCTAAAAAATCTTTTCCTTGTTTCGCATTCAACGCATAATTATAGAAATAATTCCCGACTAACATATATGCAATTGCTA
This sequence comes from Bacillus cereus group sp. N8, assembly GCF_016483685.1. Lineage (NCBI taxonomy): Bacteria > Bacillati > Bacillota > Bacilli > Caryophanales > Bacillaceae > Bacillus > Bacillus cereus group sp. N8. Next base: position 2,135 of record NZ_JAEHBK010000099.1, read on the forward strand.
GAAGGACTAAAACTACTATAGTAATTACACTTATCTTTTTCATATTATCTCCTTTTTAAAATTAAATCTCTATATATTAAAGTACTTCAAAAAATAACTGTACTATTTTAACACACCGACAGATTGGTTCTACAAAAAATAAAATAGAAAATCTTAAACTACACACCGAAAATGATGAAAGAAATTGAATATGAGAGGATTAAAAGAAGAAGTATTACTTAAAATGGTACCTTGAGGCTGATAAGAAGTTAGAAACACAAAAAAGACGAGTCATTCTGACTCGTCTTAAGGTTGCTTGGCGACGTCCTACTCTCACAGGGACAAGGTCC